>DRJB01000054.1 GCA_011052355.1 Candidatus Kaiserbacteria bacterium | reverse complement strand
GTATGCCCATCGGTTGTCATAGCTGTTACCTCCTCATTTTTGGTTTTGGATTAAAAATGTACCGTTGTAAATCAAAATAACTCACCGTTCATTCCACGCTAAAGATAGCACTAATTATTATTTATATCAAACGCATGTGTTTAGCCCACTGCAATTGAACTAATACCCTACTACGAAGCGATGTATTCGCGTATTGCGGATAGCAAAACGGAAATTGTTTTATCAAAGCGTTCTTCATCAGGCTCCAACAATGTCATGCGAAAACCATCATAATCGGAATTAAAACCGACCGAAAGCGGTACCACGCATATACCTGTTTTCGCAAGTAGATAATAAGTAAATCGTTGGTCAAGCGGAGCATTTTCAAGATGCGGTAAAATAATATTTTGTGCTTCCGTGCCAAGTGGTAGTGATTGGTTATTGTTGAGTATTCCATCATTAAATACAATTGACAGGTAAAATGCTCCGTGTGCATGATGCACGATGCATTCTGCAAGTGCGTCAAATGCTTCAACCGCCCTTGCAGACCTTTGGGCGTACAGTTGCATGCGATGAGTGAGGTGCGGATAGTATCGCGCATCATTCATCACCTCGGGTAATACTTTCTGTGGAAGTGTGGTAGAACACACCTCAAGAGTTTTTGAATTACAGAGTGCCTCAGTATAGTGGAAAAAAATTTCATCGTGTGCACGATTGTAAAACTCAATCCAACCACAGCGCGCTCCGGGCCATGGGAACTCTTTTGAAATGCCACGCATCGCTATTGCGGGAACACTGCCTATAACCGATGCAAGCTTATGAAAACCGCTCTTGGGATACGCGAGGTTTGAATAAATTTCATCAGAGATAATGAAGAGGTCATATTTTTTTGCGAGTGCGACAATACGCAATACTGTATCTCTGGGGTATACAAACCCGGTTGGGTTATCCGGATTGATAATTAAAATCGCGACAATATCTTTATTATCTGTAATTTTTTGTTCAAGCTCTGCAAGATCCGGCTCCCATGCGTTATGTGGATTAAGATGATATGAAAGATAGGGACTGTCCGCGTGTGCAGCTTCTGCCGACGCGTGTGTCGGGTACGCAGGGTTTGGTCCGATAACGCGAGCGTTTTGGTGCAGATTGGTATAGATTTTTGTAATCGCATCTCCCAATCCGTTAAAAAATAAAATATCATCGGCGGTAATTTGCGCACTACCCTCAAGATTGCGTTCGCGAGCGATGTATTCACGGGTTTCGTCAAGCCCTTTTGTCGGCGAATATGCATAAACACTATTTTGATTTGAAACGTTTGAAACCTTTTCACGTATCCATTGTGGTATGTGCTCTCCTTTTGAAATGGGGTCTCCTATATTTTCCCACACAATCGGTACGCCGGTGTTTTCAATCTTCTTCGCAACCGCCGTGATATTTCTTATTTCATATCGTAATTTGCTCGCCCCGGGCTGTGTTATTTGTTTGCGCATACTTAGGCTTATCGCATCTATTTATGATTTTGCTATGATACTTTTTCTATATGTATCAAGATGTGCCAAGGCGATACCTGTCCCGCGCGCGACACAGAAATAGGCGTCTTTTGCCACTTTTGCCTGTACGCCGGTTCGGCGATACACGAGCTCCGTGATATTTTTAAGCTGTGAAGTCCCGCCAGTTAAAATAATACCATTGTCAACGATATCGCTTGCAAGTTCCGGTGGTGTGCTTTGCAAAACCTTGCGTATCGCCCCCATCATCTCGCGAAGTTCCCTTCCGGAAGCGTGTACGAGTTCATTTGTGGAAAACTCAACGGTGCGCGGAAGTCCGGAGACAAGATCTTGTCCTTTGACAGACATCTTTTCTTCTTCTTCCACAGAAACCGCAGAGCCGATATGTATCTTTACTTCTTCAGCGGTTTTATCACCTATGGCAAGATTATATTGTTTTTTGGCGAAATCAACAATCGCATGGTCAAGTTTATTCCCGGCACATTTTACGCTTGCGGAAGTGACAATTCCCCCAAGAGACACAACGGCAACATCAATGGTACCACCGCCAATGTCAACAATCATGCGCCCTGATGGTTCGTGGATTGGAATACCGGCACCTATTGCCGCCAGAATTGGCTCCTTCACTACAAAGGCGTTTTTTGCACCGGCATTTATTGCGGCTTCAATGACTGCGCGTTTTTCTGTTGAGGTAACGCCGGCTGGAACTGAAATTAAAACGGTCGGACGAAAGGGGTTCCCACGAAGTGCTTTGCGCATAAAGTGAGACAGCATTGCCTCGGTAACACGATAGTCCGCAATGACGCCATCTTTCATTGGTCGGTATGCGATGATTGACTCAGGGGTTCTGCCAACCATTTCTTTTGCTTCGGTGCCAAGTGCCAACAATTTACTTTTATTTTGTTCAATTGAAACGGCAACTACTGATGGCTCGTTTAACACCACCCCCTTGCCCGGAACATACACAAGCACATTTGTAGTGCCAAGATCAATGCCGAGTTTGGGTGAGAAAAAACTCATATATTTTCTATCATAGCGCGAAATGTATAATGTGGCAAAAGTCCCGGACGGTGTTGCATAGGTCAGACCTATGCATTACTACATAATTACATCATGGCACATACTTGTGAATGTCAGACATTAGCAGTGATGCATGAGGGGTTTACGAAACCCCTCATAACTATTACGAAAGAATGAGTGTTCAAGTCTGACTTGAGCGGTGTTGCATAGGTCTGACCTATGCAACACCTGATATTATCTTAACAAAAACGAGGTTTTTGTTTTTAATGAGATTGTTCCCGGGTTCAGAGTTTATTCTAAGTGACCCCCTTTTTTCCTTTTATTAAATATTATAGCGAGGAGTATTTGAGCGCATGTCGGTAATGCGAATATCTCCGTAGCGATCATATTGCGACGCATCAACCGTACCCTGTTTTACAAGCTCAAGTAGTGCAAGAAAGGAAACGACCACGTTTATTTTATCCTTTTTTGCAAAGCCGGAAAATTCATTAAAAGAAATATTCATCGCAGTGCGTACGCGTTTTGACAATATAGATATTGTTTCTTCAAGCGACACTGTCTTTTGCACGCGGGTTTGCGGAAGCTGTTCGGGTTTGTTGTCGCGTTCTGAAAGAAGAGTGAAAAGAGCGTTTTCCAGAATGGTTGATGTGCAGTCGCTCCCGGGTGAAAATAGTACCTCCTTTATTGCGGTGTTACGAGCGAAAAGTGGCGCGCGCGCGAAGCGCGCGCGAAGTTCCC
>DRJB01000053.1 GCA_011052355.1 Candidatus Kaiserbacteria bacterium | reverse complement strand
TGTAGGATGGGTAATCGCGGGATGGCTAAGATGGCTAATAACAATTTTTTAGCATGCCACCCCATATTTTAAAGGCATTGAATTCAGAACGTGGTCATACCACGTTCTTTTTGTGCACGATATGAAAGGAGGAAGTCGGTCGCTCTTGTGGAAGTCGGACTTCCTCCTCTGCGCCTCTGTGTGGAAGCCCGACTTCCGCTTAACTTCCTCCTCCCTGTGATGTGGCGCTGTAAAATACCAAGATAGCACACCTAAGAGGTCATCTTAAGATGACCTCTTAGGTGATTTGATGCGCGGTTGTTGACTATTGAATGGAATTCCTGTATCTTTACATATATCCCGCTTGGCGGGTATTAATTTGATATGTCACGATCACTTAAAAAAGGTCCCTACGTGGACGTAAAACTCATGAAGAAAATAAGCGGCAAAAAGCCGTCTGATATTTCTGTGGTTAAGACATGGGCGCGAGCGAGCCAAATAGCTCCGGACATGGTTGGTTTTACATTCGGCGTGCACAATGGGAAGCAACATGTTGAGGTGTTCGTTACCGAAGATATGGTGGGGCACCGACTTGGAGAATTTTCTCCCACAAAGAAATTTATACGACACGGGGGCAAGATGCAAAAAGAGCTTGAACAAAAGCGTCAGCAAGCGGAAATTTCCGCCGCGAAGGCAGCTAAAGAATCAACTACCGCGAAGGTGGGGAAGAAATAGTATTATATGAAAGCGACTCTTTCTAATTATGCCCAATCTCCACGTAAGGTGCGTTTGGTGACGGAACTGGTAAAAGGAAAACAAGTAACAGCTGCGCTTGAGCAACTGGCTTTTCTGCCGAAGCGTGCAGCCAAGCCCATTGCAAAGTTAGTGCGTAGTGCAACGGCAAACGCGATACAGCAAGGTGGTAAAGAAGAAAACCTTCGCATTGAAAATATCACCGTTGATGGAGCAAGTATGCTTCGCAGGTATCGCGCACGCGCGTTTGGGCGTGGGGCGACAATTCGTCACAGAAGGAGTCATGTGAATATACTTCTTTCCGAAACGGGCACGAAAACCGTGGAAGTTGCGGAGGCACTGCCGGTGGAAATAAAAAAAGATACAAAAGTGACGGAAGTCGCCTCTAAATAATTTTAATATGACACACATTACTCATCCATACGCACATCGCCTCGGTATCATTCGTGACTGGAAGAGTCGCTGGTTTGCCACCGATAAAAAACAATTTCGCGAAAATATAAAAATTGATAACGCCATACGAGTTTTTCTTACAAAAGAGTTGCGCGGGGCATATGTGGCACTCATTGAAATTGAGCGTACTGCAACTGAATTGCGTGTGTTTGTCCATACATCTCGTCCCGGGCTTGTTATAGGTCGTTCCGGTGAACAAGCAACTAAGCTGCGTGCGAAAATTACAAAGCTGGTTGCAAGTATTGCCCCGCAACACAATCGTACTGTTAAATTTGATATAACGGAGATACGTCAGCCGGAAACACAAGCGGCAATAGTTGCGTATATGGTTGTGGAAAGTTTGGAAAAACGCATGCCGTTTCGTCGGGTGATGAAGCAAACAGTAGAAAAGGTCATGGCGGTTCGTGATGTGGTTGGCGTACGCATAGCAATTTCCGGTCGGTTGGGCGGGGCGGACATGTCGCGCAAAGAATCAATAAAGAAAGGAAGAATTCCTTTGCAAACATTCCGCGCTGATATTGATTTCGCCTATGAGCGAGCAAATCTTCCTTACGGAGTCATCGGTATAAAAGTGTGGGTATATCGCGGAAGCACCTATGTGACGCAGGCGGGCATTAACGGTGTAACGCGCTCACAGGCATAACGTCATACATCAATCAATCATGTTATTTCCAAAGAAAGTAAAACACAGAAAATGGCAAACAGGACGCAAAAGCCCGGCACGTTTGGCTCGTCCGGACACACGTGGAATAACAGTCGCGTTTGGCAGTTATGGATTAAAAGCGATTACGCCCTCACGCCTTACCAGCAATCAAATTGAGGCGGCGAGAAAGATACTCTCGCGTGCGACGGGAAAAGGTGGTAAAGTATGGATTCGTGTCTTCCCTGACAGACCAATTACTCAGAAGCCCGCTGAGGTCGGCATGGGGCATGGAAAAGGAGATCCCAAGCACTTTGTGTTTGAGGTCCATCCCGGGCGAGTATTGTTTGAGATAGACGGCATCCCCGATGCACTTGCGCGAGATGCGTTTCGTCGTGCAGGTTCAAAACTTCCAATGAAGACAGTCGTAGTGATGCGACGATAAACGATAATTAAAATTATGTCAAAAAAGAACACCTATACAAATGTGGCAAATGAAGAACTCGTAAAAATTCTTTCTGAAAAGAAGGAGGAGCTTCGTGTGGTGCGTTTTGCCGCCGCCGGTTCTCGCCCAAAAGATTCAAGCGTTTCGGCAAAACTACGTAAAGAAATCGCGCGCATATTGACTGAATTTTCCGCGCGAACCAATGCAAGGAAGCGCACAGTATAATATAAAATATGACTATGACTACCATGACTACAACATCAGCAACAACAAATATCATAAAGAAGCCACAAACCTTCAAAGGCGTGGTAGTAAAGACTTCCGGAAAAGATACCGTGGTTGTTTCCGTATCGCGTTACGTAAAGCATCCAAAGTATAAGAAATATCAAACACGCATCAGTAAATATCTCGTGCATGACCCTGAAAATACCGCGCAGGTGGGTGACAAAGTAACCATTGTCGCTTCCCGTCCGATTTCAAAGATGAAGCACTTTGTGCTTCTTGAAAAAACAATATGATTCAACCGCAATCCATCGTTACCATAGCTGATAATTCAGGCGGTAAAATCGCACGCGTATTCAAGGTGCTCGGTGGACACCGCCGAAGATACGCGCATGTGGGAGATGTGGTGGTTGTGGCAATTCAAACCGCTGAACCACGCAAGCCGGTGAAGAAAAAAGACATCGTGCGTGCGGTTATTGTGCGCACTGCGCACCCGACACGTCGCAGAGATGGCTCATACGTTTCTTTTGACAGCAATGCCGCGGTATTGGTTGAAAAGCGCGGGAATGAAATGATTATGAAAGGAAATCGCGTGTTTGGTCCGGTGCCACGCGAATTGGTTGACCGCGGTTGGCAAGCAATCGCCTCTGCTGCGCCGGAAGTAATTTAAATTACCTGCACATATGAAAATAAAAAAGAATGATACCGTGCAAGTGATTGCCGGAAAAGATAAAGGGAAAGTGGGAACAATCCTGCGAGTGTTTCCGCGCGAAGACCGTGTGGTGGTTGACGGTGTGGCGATTGCAACGCGCCACACGCGCGGTACGGAAGGAAAGGTCGGACGTATTGTGAAGCGCCCCGCTAAAATTCATGTTTCAAATGTGATGCTTGTTGACCCGGACACAAAAAAGCCCACACGCATTCGTATTCAAAAGAAAGATGGTGTGCGTACCCGTATATCGGTAAAGTCAGGCGCCGTTATTGCATAAAATTTTAGTACATTATTTACCTATGACACTCTCAAAAGAAAAACAAAAAACAGCATATGAGACACTTTCCAAGGCGTTTGGCTATGCAACATATATGGCAACGCCACGTATTTCAAAAATTACCGTATCGGTGGGTACCGGAAAAAGGAAGGATGTAAAACAAGTTGCTTTTATTGCAAAGCGTCTCGCTGATATTACCGGACAACATCCCGCCACACGTCCGGCAAAACAGTCCATTGCATCGTTTAAGGTTCGCGAAGGTGATCCGGTCGGACTTATCGTGACTATGCATGGTGAGCGTATGTATAACTTTCTTGATAAGCTCATACATATTGCTCTTCCACGTACTCGCGATTTCAGGGGTATTCCACTTAGTTCCATAGATGCCATGGGAAATATCACCATTGGTATTCGCGAGCACACAATTTTTCCGGAGGCGGCAAATGAAGATTTGAAGGATGTGTTTGGAATGGCGATTACCATTACCACCACCGCAAAGACACGCCAAGAAGCGGAAGCGTTTCTGCGACATCTCGGACTTCCTCTTCGCGTTGACGCGAGCACAAAATCCTGATAGTATAATACGCATGACGCACCTGCGTCTTTTTTCTTATTTACATGGCAAAAAAATCACAACTTGCAAGAAATGAAAAACGAATGGCACTCGTGGTGAAATATGCTGCGCGTCGCGTCGCGCTCAAGAAGGCCGGGGATTGGGAGGGTTTGCAAAAGCTCCCGCGAAATTCATCGCCGGTGCGTGTAAAAAATCGTTGCGCGGTGTCCGGTCGGTCACATGGGTACGTGCGCGCATTCGGTGTGTCGCGGATTGTGTTTAGGGAACTTGCTCGCGAGGGGAATATTCCAGGCGTAAAAAAAGCATCATGGTAAGCGATAGAGTTGGTGATTTTATTATTCGCTTGAAGAACGCCTCCGCGATACACCGCGAAGAGGTGGTTGCGCCATATAGCAAACATATTCATGCGATTGCGCAAAAATTGCGCGAGCTGGGATTTCTTACAGAGGTTGAGCAAACAAGTAATAAGAGAGAATTGCATGTTGTCATTGCGTATGCGGATGACGGGAGTGCCCGGCTTAGAGATGTGCGACGCATCTCTAAGCCGGGACGACGAGTGTACATATCGCATCGCGATGCACATGTAGTTGCGGGAGGCACCGGCGTGCGCATCATTTCAACTCCGAGCGGAATTGTTTCAGATGCGCAAGCGCGCAGAAATCGCCTTGGTGGAGAAGCACTGTTTGAAATTTGGTAATAAATATACTATGTCACGATTTGCTAAAAACCCAATCCCGGCTCTTCCAAAGGTTACTGTGTCAGTAGATGCGCAAATTCTTTTTGTTAAGGGACCGCTTGGCACGCTGGAGCGTACAATACACTCAAGCATCAAAGTTGAAGTCGGTTCTGAGGGTGTGTCTATTTCCGCCAAAAATAACAGCAAGCTTGCTAACGCACTTACCGGTACATTTGCCGCTCATTTGAAAAATATGATGCTGGGCGTTACCACACCATTTAAGAAAGTGCTTATTCTTGATGGAATTGGTTACAAAACCGAGCTCAAGGGAAAGGAGCTGGTGTTTGCCGTCGGGTTTTCACATCCTGTGATTTGTGCTATTCCGGACGGTATTACGGTTGAGGTAGTGAAAAACACCATTCATATTGGTGGCATAGACAAGGAACAGGTCGGTCAGTTTGCGGCAACCATACGAGCGATAAAGCCACCGGAGCCGTATCTTGGGAAAGGATTTCACTATGAGGGTGAAGTGATACGCAGAAAACAGGGGAAGAAATCAGTATAGTGACTGATAAAATATAACTCATATGCACACAACCATCACAAGCAGAATTTCAAGAGCACGTCGCCACGCGCGCATTCGCGCGCGCATTTCGGGCACACAAGAGCGCCCGCGACTTTCGGTATTTTCTTCTTTGCGATTTATATCTGTGCAAGTGATAGATGATACAACAGGGTGCACTATCGTTTGCGCGCATGGAAGAGAGTTCGGAGGGTCAAAACTCTCACAAGCAAAAAGTATCGGTGAAGCAATCGCCGTCAGAGCGAAAAAAGAAGGGATTACCACCATAGTGTTTGACCGCGGTGGTTATACGTATGCCACTCGTATCAAAGCGCTTGCAGATGCCGCGCGAAAAGGCGGATTGGTATTTTAATACTATATATAGTAAAACTTTATGACCACCACAACCGACACCACACAGAAAAAGAAAATTGAGACCGAGGAAGTAGCCCCGATAGTAATTGAGGAAGGAGCTGAAGATAGTGACCGCTCCGAGGGTGTCACGGAAGTTGTTGCTGCCTCAGATGCGGTTTCCGCCGTTGCCATATCGGGTGTAACCGGTGGCGCACAAGCGCCAAGCACAGCTGAAAATCCCGCAAAGCGCGCGCGCTCCGCGCGCGCGCGCCGCCCAAGAACAGGTCGTGGTGAACGCCCGCGGTCCGAATTTGATCAAATGACTATTGATGTGCGCCGTGTCGCACGCGTTGTTGCCGGTGGAAGACGTTTTAGTTTCAGTGTTACCGTTGTCATCGGAGACCATAAAGGCCGCGTTGGTGTCGGTATTGGAAAAGGAACCGATACCGCACTTGCCATTGAGAAAGCAACTCGCAATGCGCGCCGGCATGTAATCCGCGTACCACTCACCGCATCACATTCAATTTTACATGAGGTATCAACAAAATATACTTCATCATACATCACCATAGCTCCCTCACCCGGCAGAGGTATCGTAGCCGGCAGTGCCATGCGTATCGTGATTGAGCTCTCCGGAGTAACCGATGTAGTCGGGAAAATACTTTCTCGCTCAAAAAACAAGCTCACTATCGCGCGCGCAACAGTGCAGGCGCTTTCAACAGTGGGGAAGGGTCGCACGCAAGTCATAAAATCCGAAGATTCCGCTGAATTGGCAAAAAGTAGCCATAAGGCGCAGTCGGTGGTATCGTAAACAGACATTTTCTTAAAAATAATATTATGCAACTTCATCACATTGGAACCACATCACGAACACAGTCAACTCAAAGAGTTGGGCGTGGTGGTAAGCGTGGAAAAACAAGCGGGCACGGCACCAAGGGTCAAAAATCACGCGCAGGGCACAAAATCCGTCCGGAGATACGTGACCGTATTAAAAAGATTCCAAAGTTACGCGGTCATGGGAAAAACAGAAGTCGCACGGTTCGCACTAATCGTATTGCACCTGTCGCGGTATCACTTTCAACCATTGAACAGTGTTTTGAGGCGGGAGAAACCGTTTCCCCGAACATTCTTTTGGATAGGGGCATCGTTCGCATCCGTCGCGCAAAGATTAAAATTCTCGCCAACGGCTCCATAACCAAAAAAGTGCTTATCACCGGATGTGCCGTATCCAAGATGGCAAAGAAATCAATTGAGGCCGCCGGAGGAACCATTTCCAATGCTTAATTTATTTTTTACAAAACTGAAACTTGTTTTTGCCGATAGGGAAATTCGCAATAGAATTTTGATTGTTATTGCCGCACTTGCACTCTTTCGTTTGCTTGCCGCGGTTCCGGTTCCCGGCGTAAACTATGTCCGCCTGCAAGAGTTTTTTGCAAATAATCAATTTCTTGGGCTTCTCAATATCTTCTCCGGTGGTGGTTTGGCAAATCTTTCAATTGTCATGTTGGGTGTGGCGCCGTACATCAACGCATCCATTATTATGCAGGTTGCCACTATGATATTCCCTCAAGTCAAGGCTGCTTATTTTGAAGAAGGTGAGGCGGGGCGCGAACGATTTATTCAGTGGTCGCGTATCCTTACCATTCCGCTTGCGTTTGCTCAAGGAATAGGGTTTCTTTTTCTTTTGCAAAATCAAGGCATCTTGCCACACTTGGGATTGCTCGCGTTTTCCGCTAACGTTGCACTGGTCGCCGGCGGTTCCATAATATTGACATGGATTGGTGAATTGGTAACCGAGTTCGGCATCGGCAACGGGGTGTCGCTTATCATTTTTGCCGGCATCGTTGCCAGCGTTCCATCAGCAATATCTCATGGATTATTCACTGCAACCGCTGCGGACATACCTTCCTATCTCGGATTTGCATTGCTTGCACTTGCAATGATATACGCGGTAGTGGTTGTTTCAGATGCAGAGAGACCAATCCCGATTGCGTATGCACGCGCTGTGCGTAGCTCGGCAAATTCGCAATCAGCTGCAACGTACCTCCCAATCCGTATGCTCCAAGCTGGTGTTATTCCTATCATTTTTGCGCTTTCACTTCTTCTTTTGCCACAGGTGGCACTTTCAATGATTGGCGCGGTTGGTATTCCGGGAGCATCGGCAATGTCGCTCTGGTACGCATCATTCATCGCAAACCCGTGGGAGTACGGCGCACTGTATTTTCTTTTGGTCATACTCTTTACATATTTCTATACCGCAATTACCTTTGACCCTGACCGCATTGCAGATGACTTGCAAAAAAGCGGAGCGTTTGTTCCCGGTGTAAGACCTGGGCGCGAGACAAGAAAATATATTGGCAGTGTCGTAAATCGCGTTACACTCCCGGGTGCCGTATTCTTGGGACTCATGGCAATCGCACCGTCCATTGTGCAAGGAATTACCGGCATCGCCTCATTCTTGGTTGGTGGCACAGCGCTTCTTATTGTGGTGCAAGTGGTACTTGATCTTGTACTAAAAATAGACGCGCAAATTTCATTGCGAGAATATTAGCGCAATTTCTGCTTACCGTTGTAAATGTCACATTAATTTATTAAAGAATGGGTCATGACCCCATTTGTGCATTTGTCCGGGTATAAAATTTAGAAAAAGTGAGAGCCCCTTGCGAAGTTTTGCAACGGGCTCTGTTGATTTTTGGGAGGCATCTAAATCAGTTGTCTCCCGCCTTTTGTGACGCACCTGAAAGCGTCTATCCGCCCTCGGGGCCGGGTGGTGGTGAGAGGCGAAAGATCCCAAACACACG
>DRJB01000052.1 GCA_011052355.1 Candidatus Kaiserbacteria bacterium | reverse complement strand
GTTCATATGCGCAAGTATACCATGAGACATATTTTTTTCAAACATTCACGCATTCATGAGGGGTTTCATTATGAGGGGTTTCGTAAACCCCTCATGAATGAGGGGTTTACGAAACCCCTCATAATGACCCTGATAATCCGTTAATCATTCGTAAACCCCTCATAAATGTTTGAAAAAAATTGAATGTTTCTCTATCAAAATTAACCGGAATTCTTTTATTTTGTGACTAAAAGTGATGCACGCACTATCCATCAAAATTAAAGAGCTCGTGAAAAAAATGATAAGTAGCGGACAAGGTCACGAACAGGGAATGTTCGTGACCTATTTTTTTCCATTAACTTCAATCAGGTTGCTCGCGCAAAGCTTCTTCCTCTTCACGCAGTGCTTGTATAATTGGGTCAATTTCTCCAGAGAGGATTTTGGGAAGATTGTGCCATGATTTTTTTAACCGATGGTCGGTGATGCGGTCTTGTAAAAAATTATACGTGCGTATCTTTTCCGAACGATCACCCGTGCCAATTTGCCCGCGACGTTTATCGGCATACTTGCGATTGTCCTCCTCAATAAGTAACTGCTCCAGTTTCGCTGTGAGTATTTGCATCGCCTTTTCGCGATTTGCCTGTTGCGACCGCTCTGAAGATGAGCGTGTATCAATCCCGGTTGGAGTGTGAACGAGGCGCACCGCAGTTTCAACTTTATTGACGTTTTGACCACCGGCGCCACCAGAGCGAGAAAATTCCATTTCAATATCGGCGGGGTTAATGTGTATCTTTGGTTTTGAATGAACCGGCATCGCAGCGATAGACGCGGTTGAAGTATGAATACGTCCGGACTTTTCAGTTTCCGGAATGCGCTGTACACGATGCACACCTGTTTCGTATTTAAGAGCACTGTAAGCACCAGCGCCGGTTATCTCAAGAGTAAGTTCGTTGAGTATACGCACACGCCACCCCTTCTTTTCTGCGTACCTCTGATACATATTACACAAGTCTTTTGCAAACAATGTCGCCTCATCACCCCCCGCCGCCGCGCGAAACTCAAGAATAATCGCCTTTGGTTGTTCCTCTTCATCTTCCTCCTGCTTTAAGATGCACTCAATCTCAGACAATACCCTTTGCTGTTCTTTTGAAAGTTTTGCTATGTCCTCTTGCGCAATGAGAGAGAGCTCGGGGTCAAGCTTGCCGGTGGCAAGCGCGGATTCTTTTTGCTTTTCAAGACGCTCGTATGCTTCGGCAAGAAATGCCGTTGCATGATTTTTTTTCATTTCAGATGAATATTCCATACTCATTAACGTAACACAAAAATGCTGGCACTGCCCAAGAATATAAGCAAATCTTCGTGGGAATATACCGAGTACCGAGAAAGATTACGTACGTTGCGAAGCACGTTGCTTGAAGCGCTCAACTCGTCCGGTCTTATCAAGAACCCTGTCATTGCCGGTATAAAATGGATGTGACTGACTTGATATTTCAACAATAACTTTCGGATACTCGGTGCCCGACACAGACACGGTGTCATCGGAATCAATAGTTGACCCGATAATAAATTGCGTATGCGATGAAATATCCTCAAATACCACCGGGCGGTACGTCTTTGGATGTATATCTTTTTTCATAATATGCACATCATACCAATTCGCGAGCCTTTTCGCAACCTATGCGAGCATATACTCAAGAAATAGTTGTGAGCACGTGCCGGCAAAATAATAAAAGCACTTTTATTATTTTGCCGGCATCAGCATTAGTGATATATAACGATTTCTACGAACCGTTAAGTTGATCAATTTCTTTCTGGAATTGAGCGGCATATCTCATCACCCCGTCGCCATAAAAAGAGTATGCGGGATTTCTTGCGTGTGTCCATCCGGCAAAATAACGCAGTGCCGCCAGACGTTCTGAATAATAAGTTCCGGCACCTGCACCATTATCCGCCATAAGCATGGCAGTTGCCATAAAAGCATCACGGTCATTCCATGGGTTTGATGGAGATTGCCCACCGGTCAGTTTACGCACTCTGTCTTTACTGGCAACATACTTCCAAGGACCTTTCCAAAAACTATTCCAAGAAAGTGAATGCTGGCTGTTTGAGCAATCACCGGTATGCACATTTATAAATCCGCCGTAGCACACCCATGTGGATGGGATAAATTGTCCCGGACCCATTGCACCACCCCATCCATATGACGGACGTCTTGAAACCGGCATGACATTGGGGTCAAGACCGAGCACTTTTGTGATATATACAAACACCGGCTGGTCTCTGTTCGGACTCATATCCTTTCTCCAATTTCCGGTACCTAAGTTTTGACCAAGATCGGTTTCTTGTTTAAGTACTCCCAAAATAACCGCCGGACGTACGCCCGTTGCTCTTTGTGCTTCTTGTGCATACACCAGCGCACGACCAAACGGAATTGGAGCGGACCCACGCAACGTGAAGAGTTCTGCACGAATTTGCGCGGCTGTTTTCTTTTGTGAATTTATGAGCGATTGATATGCGCCTTCCTTTCCCTTTGTTTTATCCAAAAGCACTTTTTTTCGGTATTCATTTCTTTGAATTTGTCGTTGTTCAAGAAGTTGAATTTGTTTCAATTGTTGTTTCTGCACCAATTGATCTTGCAGTGCCTTTTTTTGCACCTCAGTCTTGGTGCGTGTTGCATTAAGCGTGTTAAATGATTTTCCAAGTGCTCTCTTAATGGACGCAAACGCATCCAAATCTTCAAAAAATGTAGATACATTTTTTGAAGAAAATGCGACATCAACCGCGGAGTATCCATCAAGCATTTGTGTCTGTCGCATAATTTGCGCTAATGACTCTTGTTCCTTTGAAAGAGTATGAGTAAGGTCGCTGATGGTTTGCGTACGCGATGCGATGGTACCGGAGAGTTGTTGTACCACAATTTCGGTGGCACGTACTTGCAATTGTGCGCGCCTTATTTCAGTATCAAGAATATTAATTTCTCGTTGAAGAGTGTTATGTTGCGTACGAAGCGTATTGAGTGTTGCCTGGCTGGTATTTATTTGCGACTCAATGGAAGTGAGCTTGCTTTGAAGTTGCGCGCGACGCGTATCAACAGCCGACGAAACATTTGCAGCTTGCACAAAAAGTGATGCGGGAACCACAACACCAAACAAGATGCCACACAAAAGAACAATGGTAACAATACGATTGTGCATTATTGTTTGAGTGTATCAAATATGTGTATGTAAGTACACGCCTTAGTGGTGAGTAATTCTCCGCAAAAGCCCGGCACAAGTGCCGGGCTTTTGCGGAGAATTACTCACCACTAACATTTTGTGCTATGAAGTAGATTCTTCAGGCACATCTTCTTTCTTACCCTTATTTTCAACTTCAATATTTGCAATGTCAGGTGCTTCAACAACCTCCGACTTTTCTTCACCAACCTCTTGCGCGATTATAACAACTTCATC
>DRJB01000051.1 GCA_011052355.1 Candidatus Kaiserbacteria bacterium | reverse complement strand
GAAGTGAACTTAATTTTCACCACCAGAGCACTCTAAATATTTTAAGATTGTGTTACACCAGCCACCGCGACACCTTTCGGATTTGAACCATATTTGTTTTCTCCCGGATTGCTATCAAGAACTAACAATACAAGAAGCCAAATTGCTCCAATGAAAGGAATGAGTTCTATCAGTACCGTCCAGCCATTTTTTCCAATATCGTGCATTCTTCTCACACTGACCGCAATTGATGGAATGAGTACCACTAATATATATACAATCGGAAGAATTATTCCTTTATTGCCAATGACTACACCAATTACACTTAGTACAGTAGCTATGATTGCATTAAATAATGCAAAGTACCAATATTCTGCACGACGCGCGCGACCACTGAAAACCGCATATTTTTTCAAAACCTCTAAATAGTAATTCATAATGTTTTGATTAAAATTAAATATTAATTTTGCAAGTTATGACGAGCTTGCATATTAAGCATACCATAAAATATCAAAGATTATGATTTTTTTGCTATTACTCACAATCTGTTCTGTCTATCTAGATGCGCGCCACACTAATACATGTCGGACATAAACATCGGACATCCGATGTCCGATGTTTATGTCCTGTAGAAGTCCGACTTCCTCCTCCCGCACATGGTGAGCAACATATAAAAACATCGCATCTCTTAGGCAATCCTATAGTTGACAACAATTTACATACATGTTAGATTATAGCCCATGACATTTTTTACAAAAACATCGTCTACGCCCACCGACCAACAACAGGGCGAGTTTATTATATCGCAACCCATATTGAAAAGCCTAGCGATTGTAGGATTTAGTGCGCTTGTAATAGCAGGTATCGCACTTGCTATTTATATGGCGCGTTTTGCACCATTTGTTATAGGCACTTTTGAATCCGGAACGGCATATATGAGCGCGATACTTACTCCGCAACCAAGCCAAAGTAATTTAACCGTTGTGCCACAGACGACACTTCCATTTGGAAAAAAAACCGGTGGAAATACAGGTGAAGTAATCGGACAGCTCGCAACAAGCACCAAACAAAAAACATCTCACACCACCGGGAAGAAAACGGCTTCTAAAAAAATCTCGCAGGTCCATAGAAATGCGCAATGGCATACTACCGGAAAGAAAACCACCTATCAAATATATCCGCACGGAAAACAAGGTGCAACAACTGTTCCAAAATATTACGGGCTTCCAGACCTAGCAACAACCATAACCGCTGTCGGTTATCTTACAAGCTCTTCCACAAACTCTTTTGTGGTAAGCAACACCATACCGGCGCACGCACAGGTGGCGGTTAAGTTTAGAATAACGAACCAGGGCACAAACGTAACCGGACCGTGGAATCTTGAAATACATATTCCCACCGAATTAAATTCAATCTATCAATCAAAGACAATTAAAAGTTTGGTGCCGGGACAGCCGGAAGACTTTATGGTGCACTTCACCAATGCAATAGCCGGAACAAACGAAAAGATAATTGTCGTTGCCGACCCGAAAAATCAAGTAAAAGAATCAAATGAGAAAAATAATTCCGCTTCGGTCGGCATTACTATTCTTAAAAATTAAATATTGAGAGAGATAACACACCACATAAAATAATGACCGGGAAACCGGTCATTATTTTATGTGGTGTGTTCAAGATTTGCCTGTTCTCATCTCACTACGTATCAATCGTTGCATACTGTGCGTTTGTTTGTATGAAATTTTTGCGTGATGGCACGTCTGTTCCCATGAGAACATCAAAAATATGGTCCGCGCCTTGCGCATCTTCAATCGTCACTTGTTTTAGCACACGTCGCGACGCGTCCATGGTGGTTTCCCACAATTCAGACGGGTTCATTTCTCCAAGACCCTTGTAACGCTGGACATTTACTTTCACGGATTTGTTTGCAGGCACACCCTTTTTGTTTTTAGTATCGCCTGCATTTTTTTCATCTTCATCAACATCGGTGCCGATGTCCTCATTGGCACCGGCCTCAGACCCGATTTCCACATCATCAATTTGTGTAGCATCATCCAACACAACACCTAAACTTTTGAGTGTGACATTTTTTTCTTCATCGGAATACGCATAACTTACTTTTTTACCTTTACTTATTTTGTACAAAGGCGGTTGTGCAATATACACAAAACCACCTTCAATAACAGCCCTGAAATAGCGATAGAAAAGTGTGAGCAACAGTGTGCGAATGTGCGCGCCGTCCACGTCCGCATCGGTTGCAATGATGATTTTGTGATAGCGCAGTTTGGAAATATCAAACACATCTCCAATGGCAGTACCAAGCGCCACCACAAGTGCCCTTATTTCAACTGACGCAAGCATGCGGTCAATACGTGCGCGCTCAACATTCAAAATTTTCCCCCGTAAAGGCAATATCGCTTGCGTACGACGATCTCTCCCCTGTTTGCTTGAGCCACCGGCTGAGTCTCCCTCTACAATGAAAAGCTCCGCTTCATCAGGCGTTTTCACTTGGCAATCGGCGAGCTTTCCCGGAAGAGTCATTCCCTCAAGAGCACCTTTTCGCAGTACGGAATCTTTTGCCGCCTTTGCTGCCTTGCGTGCCTTGAGCGCAAGGAGTACTTTATTTATAATAGATTTCGCATCGTCCGGGTTCTCCTCAAGAAATGAAGTCAACGCAGAACCAAAAACAGTGTTAACCGCACTTTGCGCTTCTACCGACCCTAGTTTTACTTTCGTCTGACCCTCAAATTGTACATCCGGCAATTTAACGGAGATAACGGCGGTAATGCCTTCAAGCACATCGTCCCCCGTAAAGTTTTCATCTTTTTCTTTCAATAGATTTGATGCACGCCCGTAAGTGTTTAAAGAGCGCGTGAGTGCAGTCTTAAAACCGGTTACATGAGTACCGCCTTCGCTGTTATAGATATTGTTTGCAAATGCCGTGATGCGCGATGAGATGTCATCTATATATTGAAGCGCAATTTCCACAATGACGTTATCATGCTCTTTTTCAATATAAAAAATATTCTTGTGTACCGGTGTT
>DRJB01000050.1 GCA_011052355.1 Candidatus Kaiserbacteria bacterium | reverse complement strand
GCGGAAGATGCGGCATATTTAAGCTGTTCTCCTATACTTTCGCCTTGATAACCACGGTTGGTGAGTATGTCGCCCAACATAACATCAGCTTCAATGATTGCTTGTCGCCAATCGTTGATGTTGGTACTGTTGATAAGGTTTTGAATACGTAGCCAGCGTGGATTTTTTTCATCCGCATTGTGAGGTGGTGTTGGAAGCGGACCAAAAACTAACTTGTCGCGACGGCGCACTTCCGAAAGTTTCAGGTTTGAATAAATAAGTATCAAAATGGAGATGGTTATAAGTGAATATCCGATGACCGCAATGATAATCCATACGCGCATAAACAGTGCGCTAAGCGCTCCCGTTACAAGTGAGCCATTGCTTATGTGTAGAACGGAATTATAAATCAGCAAAAAAATATAATCTATATTAAGCGAGGTAAAATGTGCCGAAACCATTGACATAAGTATATCCTATATGGAGCATAGGTGCTATCGCGACAAACCACAAAATGCGTATAAAAGTAACGCGGTAGTGGTCACAAATAAAATCTACTAACAATAGAGGGTAGGACTTGGCCGAGCGACCCGGAGCGCCCTCTATTGTTAGTAGATTTTATTTGTGACCTTAAAACCTCATCTGGTTTTGTATCCGTATTTTTTCCACCTCTTCGCCGAATGAAAAAAGAATATCTTCCGCTTGATGCGGAGCCGTGCACTGTATACCTATCGGCAATGGCGTATCATCGCGGTTTACCGTTCCCATCGGAACTGAAAGTGCGGGCATACCGGTAAGGTTGGCTGTTACCGTAAATAAATCTTCCACATACATTGAAACAGGGTCACTTTTTTCTCCGAAATGAAATGCCGGGGACGGAGAAGTTGGCACCGCGATGCAGTCAACCTGCTCATACGCTTTTTCATATTCGTCAGTTATAACAGCGCGCGCGCGAAGAGCTTTGCGATAATACGCGTCTATGTATCCGGATGAAAGTACAAATGTACCAAGAAGTATGCGACGTTGCACCTCTTTTCCGAAACCTTCGCTGCGCGTTTGCAGGTAGTCATCAAGTAATGTGTCCGCAGGTTTGGAGAAACCGTATCTCATGCCATCAAGACGAGAAAGATTTGTTGACGCCTCTGCCGGCATAATGACGTAATACACAGGCAATGCATATTGACTCGTCGGAAGAGTAATTGGCACTATACTGTGCCCCTCTTTTTTCAAAGAAGCGAGGGTTACATCAAAAAGCGCACGAACATCTTTATCAACTCCATTTTCAAATAAATGATACGGCACACCGATGCGCATGTTGCGCGGTACGGAACGTTTTGGATATAGACCATCCGGAATGGTTGTTGCATCCATATCATCGCGACCGGCAATTGCACGAAACAACACACGCGAATCAGAAACGGTTTTTGTCAGTGGTCCAATTTGATCAAGAGAAGAACCCATTGCGATGAGCCCATGGCGCGAAACGGCGCCATACGTTGGTTTTAGTCCGACAACCCCACACAAAGATGCGGGCTGGCGAATGGAACCGCCCGTATCGGAACCAAGTGCCGCAGTCGCCGCGCCCTCGGCGACTGCGGCAGCAGACCCACCTGAGGAACCGCCCGGAACACGTGAGTGGTCATGCGGGTTTTTAGTAATACCAAACGCGGAATTTTCCGTTGAGCTCCCCATCGCAAATTCATCCATGTTGGTACGCCCCAAGATAAGCGCACCGTTGTCATTGACAAGTTTTTTAATGACCGTCGCTGTGTATGGTGCTTTATAGTTTTCAAGCATGCGCGATGCGGCACTCACTGTTTTCCCCTCAATGAGCATATTATCTTTTACGGCGATTGGAATACCGGTAAGAAATGGCGCATTATCTCCTTCATCATCAATTTTTTTCTGTGCTATAGCAATTGCATTTTCGTCCGCATCAAAAAGCTCAAGATACGCGAAAATGTCAGTGTTTTTTTGCTGTGCGTATGTGTGTATCGTATTAAAGAGCTCCCTCACAGAGATATCGCGCGCGCGAAGCGCGCGCGATATCTCTGTGAGGGAGCTCTTTGCTAATTCATTCATGGGTAATTATTTTTTTAACGGAGAGTGCATTACCATTTCTTTTTGGAAATGCATTTATAATTTTTTGCGTATTTGCACCAGACGGGGTCGGATTCTTATCGTCACGAAATACATTGCGTAGTGGCGGAACATGCAAATCGGAGCTTTCCGGAACCGCAAGAGACTCCAATTGTCCGATATACTTCAGTATACTTTCAAATTCGGTGGAGAGTTTAGGTAGGTCTTGCTCTGATACGAAAATCCGCGCCAAAGTAGCAAGATGTTTTATATCCTCATAAGTTGCCATATGTTGTGCATCATATCACATGCCAAGGCGCTCGCGAAAATCTTTTTCTGTTAGGACCGGCACACCAAGTGCAATAGCTTGCGCACGTTTGGAGCCAGGATTGCTTCCAGCAACCACATACGCGGTTTTGCTTGACACTGTTTGTGCAATCTTTCCGCCGGCACGGCGTACAATCTCTTGCGCCTGTGAGCGTGAAAAATGTTCAAGTGTGCCGGTAAACACAACTGTACTTCCTTCAAAAACTCCGCCTGCGCCCTGTGCGCCCTGCGGGCGCGCAGGGCGCAGGATAATGTGTGTTCGTAATCGCCCCAACATCGCCTTATTGGAAGGTGTTGCAAACCATCGCACCACCGCACGTGCGACTATGGGACCAATACCGTTTATATGTGCAAGCTCCTCTTCGCTTGCGTGTGCAAGCGCATCAAGTGAATGATACTTATTTGAAAGAAG
>DRJB01000049.1 GCA_011052355.1 Candidatus Kaiserbacteria bacterium | reverse complement strand
TGCGGGCTTTGCCCGCACGAGGGGGGTGATTTATAAAACCCCCTGCGCGCGAAGCGCGCAGGGGGTTTTATAAAAAACGACACTCACGCACTATTTAACCAGGTCTTTCAGTGCCTTTGATGCGCGGAATTTTGCTACACGCATGGCAGAGATGTGAACAGTCTCACCTGTGCGAGGGTTGCGACCTTCGCGCGCCGCTCGCGTCTTTGTTGAGAAAATACCAAAACCTGCGATTGAAACATCATCACCATTTTTAAGTGATGAGGTGATTGAATCTACCACAGTCTCCACAGCTCTTGTTGCATCTGCTGTTGTTGAACCGAGAGTTTCTCGCACCTTCTCTATAATATCTGCTTTGTTCATAAGAATATCTTATTTATTACTAATCGTTACTAATAGGGGCACTAACGCCAAGTATAGAGAATATAACGTTTCTTGCAACTCCCAAACGCAAGAAAAGTGGAAAACGTAAGTTTTTGACAAATTGCGATATGTGTTCTATCAGTGTGTGCGTGGCGCCCACAGTACCGGGGCAAGGCGTTGCCTTGCCCCGGTACTGTGGGCTACAACCGCGCGTTTCAACACTATTTCAGCAATAAACAACCTATTTCGCGAACTCCACTACCCTGTTTTCGCGAATAACATTTACCTTTATTTCACCCGGATATTTAAGTTCCTCCTGAATGCTGTGCGCTATTGAGCGCGCCATCTTGTGCATTGAAAGGTCAGAAACTTTCCCCGGGTTTACAAACACACGAATTTCTCTGCCTGCCTG
This sequence comes from Candidatus Kaiserbacteria bacterium, assembly GCA_011052355.1. GTDB lineage: Bacteria > Patescibacteriota > Minisyncoccia > Phycocordibacterales > Phycocordibacteraceae > C7867-001. The sequence continues at coordinate 6,225 of DRJB01000049.1, read as the reverse complement.
TACAGCGTATACTTTTTCCACGCCCGGGAAATTTCCCGCTAACTGTTCAAGGTCCCCGAGTCGCTTAAGATACCGCTCAACGGTGTCGCGGCGCGCCCCCGGTCTTCCGGCGGAAACAGAATCCGCAACCTGCACGATAACCGACTCAATCGTTTCGTACGGATATTCTTCATGGTGCGATTGCATTGCTTGTATGACGCGCTCGTCAACACCGAACCGTTCAAGAACACGGCGTCCAATTTCAACATGGGTTCCTTCCACTTCGTGGTCCAGTGCTTTTCCAATATCATGTAATAACGCACCCGCGACGGCAACCTCTGGGTCTGCTCCAAGCTCTCGAGCAAGCATATTTGCAATATGTGCCATCTCAACAGAATGTGTTAGCACGTTTTGACCATAGCTTGAACGAAAATACAATCTCCCAAGAAGTAAAATGAGCTTTGGGTGAAGTCCGGTTACGCCGGTTTCGTATGCGGCGAGCTCGCCCTTTTGTTTAATTATTTCATCAACTTCTTTACGTGTTTTTTCCACCACCTCTTCTATTTTAGCCGGTTGAATTCTTCCGCTTGCAATAAGCTTTTCCAGTGCGATTTTTGCGATGTGGCGCCTAAGCGGGTCAAATGAGGAAAGGGTAATGTGGTTCGGTGTGTCATCAATGATGACATCAACGCCGGTAACTCTTTCAAATGCGCGTATGTTACGCCCTTCTTTGCCGATAATCTTTCCTTTGATCTCGTTCATATCAATAGAAACGGACAATGACATAATATCCGGGCTCATGGTGTTGCCCATTCGTTGGATGGCGGAAAGCAAGATGTTGCGCCCCTCTTCTTCAAGGCGTTCTTTTCCGAGAGCATCAAGTTTTTGCAATCGTCCCAATAAAGATTTCTCATGGTCGCGCTCCATTTCGGCGAATAATTGTTCTTTAGCCGCATCTTGTGTGAGGTGAGAAATATCCGCAAGCGCTACGCGCTGTTTTTCTATAATAGTATCAAGTTCTTTTTTACTTCGTGTAACTTCTTGTTCTCGTTTGCGCACATCCTCGGATTTATCAACCAAATCATGCTCGCGTTCGTCTAAGAACAGTTCTTTTTTGGAGAGTCGTTCTTCAACACTACCAACTTTTTCCTCTCGCTTCGCCACGATGCTTAATTTTTCCCGCTCAATCTCTTCCGAGCGTTTTTTCGCATCGGCAAGAATGAGCGCCACACGTTCTTTTGTTTCAAGAATGCGTTGTTTGATATCAAGCTCAAGCGAGCCTCGTTGCCCAAGAGCAATGAGCCATCGCAGAACGTACCCGAGAGTAATACCCGCGATGCCGGAGAGCGCGAGTAATGTAAAAACAAATTTTAATGACATAAGCTCAAATACATACAATAAATGTGTCGTAAAACATGTTTGCGTCGGAGCACTTTTCAGTTGTTTGTGTGGCGGATACTATGTGTTCGTGCAGTGTGTTCAGTATGTTGCGCACCCCGATGCTGTTCTACGGAAAAATGTTAAAAATATAAACAGTCACACTATAGCACGTATCGGTCGTTATTGCAAAATGATTTCCGCATGTGTCATCAGAACCACCTGACAAACCAATCACTGGATAATTTGCTTTGGACAGAGGGAAAAGAGCTCCGAAGCGGAAAATAGTGAAGCTATCGCGGGGCTTGACAAGTTAATCCGCTTGTGCTAGGATAGTAACAGTTGAGATGTACCTTTACATACAGTGAATATAGTGAGTCCTTGAGGAGGGAGCCCACAGATATATGGTATTTTTTATAGTGTAACAACATATATTTGTATAGACCAAAAAACGGTCGGGTGCTTCTTCCTTTTGGGAAGAAGCACCCGACCGTTTTTTGTTAAAAGAGTGATGAGGATGGAGGCAACCGCATTGTGCAGACACATAACTATATATTTGGTCTACGCCACAAGTGGTACCGTCCCCATCACTCTTTTAACAAGAGACAGATGGATAAAATGTCCATTGAAACTGTTCTTTCAAACAGAGATATTCATCAGATTGTTCCCTGTCCCTAGTCCTGCAAAGGAAGGTACCATGACCTCCACGAGAGTGGCTAATAAGCATGGAAAGAGGAGGGAGTGGGGAAAGAAACGGCCTCGTGATTGTTTTCAGAAATCTCTTTACGGTATAAGGAAACGCATATGTGTGCGATTCCTAAATTCCCTGTTGAATGGGATTGGGGCCACCTTATTAGATGGGGCTCTTAAAGAGATATAGTGTGTTGTTAATAGAGGAGCTTCGGGCGGGGGTGGGCTATAATGAGGAGAGAGTGGAATATCCAATCTTTTGCGCTATGCGCGAGAATCTCCCTCCTCGGGATTTGGAAATAAAATTCCACTATAAATCTCTCTTCAAGCTCGCTCCCGCCGGGGGCTTCCGCACTATAACAACAGGGGAAATTGCCTATCGGCAATTTCCCCTGTTGTTATGCTTGTGAAATAAATTATTTCGTTTTGTATACACGGTCAATAATTCCGTATTTTTTTGCTTCCTCCGCGGTCATGAAAAAATCACGATCCACGTCGGTTTCTATTTTTGAAAGAGTTTGTTTGGTTGCTTTGGCAAGAATATCATTGAGGCGTCCGCGGGTTGCTATGATATGTTTCGCGGTTATTTCTATGTCGGTCGCTTGCCCTTCCGCTCCGCCCACCGGCTGGTGAATCATCACCTCTGTGTTTGGCAAGGCAAATCGCTTCCCCTGCGTACCACCGGCAAGAAGTATCGCGGCACCTGATGCGGCAATGCCAACCGCTACCGTTGCCACGTCCGGCTTTATGTGGTTCATGGTATCAAGAATGGCAAGAGTTCCCGTTACCGCACCACCGGGCGAATTTATATACAAATAAATATCTTTTTTCGGGTCTTCTGCTTCAAGAAAAAGTAATTGCGCGATGATAAGGTTTGCAGATTCATTTTCAATTACTCCGCTCATAAATATCACACGTTCTTTGAGTAGTCGTGAATAAATATCATATGCTCGTTCGCCGAACTGGGTTTTCTCCACGACCATCGGCACCAAATATGATGCCTGCTCTTGTTTTGTTGATGACATATTTTATATTATAACGATTTATAATGTGCTCTGCAAGAAAAACTCTGTTCGCATATGTGAACGGTGCACCTATCGTGTTGTTGTTGCTGTTTGTTGCGACACGTATTGTGCCCGGCGCGTGTGCTTCCCGAGCGCATAGAAAGCCCCGATGATAATCATTGAGAGAACAACAATGATGGCGATAATTGCACCAATGGATTGTTGCTTCACGGTGTTTGGATACTGATTGTGTGTGTTCTGTTCCATAGTATGGTGCGCACGCGATTATTTATTCCGGTTTGCAAAGGGTTTTAAAATAATCAGAAATTCTGTTATTCATCCTCCGCGTCTTTGTCGCGTGATTCCTCCTTGTCAACTATAGAGTTACCCTCATCTTCTGTCAATTCTTCCTCTGCGGGAAGTTCATCTTTTTCTTTTTCTCCCATCTCTTCTTGTGCCGGAGTGAGTATTTCCGGAGACTCTGCGGGGATGAGCCCCGCTTCTTTGGCGGGGTCGCCCGCGCCTATTTCGTCTCGGTCTTCATCGGATTCCGCAACGGCGTTACCGTTCGTGGAAATGATATCAATATTCCAGCCGGTGAGCTTTGCGGCAAGGCGTACGTTTTGTCCGCCACGTCCTATGGCGAGTGATTGTTGGTCTTCGCTTACCGTTGCCACTGCGCGATGCTCGGCGCCAATCAGTTCCACACTTATGACACTTGCGGGAGAGAGCGCTTCTTTAATATATGTTTCTGTGTCTTGCGACCATTCAATAATATCAATACGCTCGCCACTTAATTCGCCGATAACCGTTGATACGCGAACCCCGCGTTGTCCAACCAGTGAACCCACCGGGTCAATATTGGGCTCAAGCGACACCACCGCGATTTTTGTGCGACTTCCCGCTTCGCGCGCGATGTCTTTTATTTCAATGGTGCCGGATGCGAGCTCAGGTGTTTCAAGTTCAAATAATTTTACGACAAACTGCGCGCTTGCGCGTGAGAGACGCAGATACACACCGCGGAAACCCTCGTCAACCATATAAAGATATGCATGAAGACGCTCGCCGGTACGATATCGCTCGCCGGGAATTTGTTCTTCGTACGGCATGATGCCCGTGGTGCGTCCAAGGTCAATATACAGTGAGCCACGTTCAACTTTTTGTACAATTCCGGATACCAGCTCACCCTTTTTATGCGCGAATTCTTCAAGAATTGAAAATTTTTCCGCCTCGCGTATTTTCTGAATGATGACTTGCTTCGCCGTTTGCGCCGCAATGCGTCCGAAGTCTTCTTGCGGTTCAAGTGAGAACGCTATGTCATCGCCTATTGCCGCATCGCGCTTCATGCGTTGCGCATTTTCAAGTAAAATATGTTTTTCAGGGTCAAAATAGGGGAGTTCGGTGTCTTCCGGTTTTGTTATTTTTTTTGTTTCGTCATCTGCGTCTTCCGGCTTGGTTTGTACAATAGAATCGTCAACCACTGTTTTTATTTGTTCAAATATGATGGTTCCGGTGTCCAGGTCAACGACGGAGCGGATTACTTGTCCGCGCTTCCCGTATTCTTTTTTGTATGCGGTGGCAAGAGCCGTTTCAATGGCTTCTATCACGGTTTCTTTGGTGATACCTCTGTCTTCAAATTCTCCGAGCACAGAATGTATGGTTTTTAAATCAATCATAGTATTGTATGTGATGCCTTTAAATATATAAGGAAACACTGATTATTATAACAAGAAATGCCCGCACCGCGGACATATCATGTTGGTTATGATAGCAAGCGGACATACATATGTCAATAAATTGTACGCGTCCACCACATATGAGACTCCCGTGCTGTTAATGTTGATACAATATACCGCAAGGGAGAGACCATGTCTAATGACTCATGGGGGCGTATGGTGTTATACCAGATGAGCCAGTCCATTAGCTTCTCATTGAAGGCAGAGAGGTTGTCTCGAAGTAGTGAGCGGTTGAGAGAATTCAAGATAGCACCTTCAAGATGACATCTTGAAGGTGCTATCTTGAACCGCTCTATGTGAGCATTCATCTTGGGAGTTCTCGGATAGGTATGGAAGTGAGTGATGGAGAGGAGGGTGCAAGCTTCTCTAAAGCGTAAGGCGAACTCACTTCCGTTGTCGGTCTGAAGCTCATCAATGGTGAATGGGCAGACCTTGATGAGCTTCTTGAGGAAGTCGGTAGCGCTTGCAGAGGAGTGGGAGGTGTACGCTCCTGCAAAGGCGAACTTCCTCTGTACATCTATGGCAGTGAGAATGTAGCGTTTGGTACCATCTATGAAGCGAACTATGGTGTCTATCTCCATACCTCTCTTGTGTTCCTTTGGGCGTCGTATCTTCTTGTGATACACCGTATGTCGCTCAAAGGTTCTGCCCGTTCTGGCATAGAAGGATGTCTTGGCATAGTTCGGCAAGAGATCCCTCTTCTTGAGGTCACTGAGACAGCGTCCGATGTATGATTCGTTGCTATCGAGCAAGACAGCGATCTTCTTCTTTCCGATATGTCTGTGTTCTTTCCTTAGGGTGACAATCTGTTCAAGCAGCCCCTCCGGGTACTGTCGTTGTCTCACTCTCTCTGGGTGCTGTTGATTTCGGGTCAAGCGCATCAAGGTGTCCTTGCTTCTCTTTCAGTGCTTTCTTCCACCGGTATAGGGTTTGGTCTTGAGATATCAAATGCAGTTATTGTTGCTTTAATACCGTGTTCTCTCCATACGTCTAATGCTTTTACTCTTCTTCTCACTTCTTGTTTGTTATTCATACTACGCCACTTTAGCGCAGATTCATACATACTCAAAGAGCCACTTGTTCCTTTTAGATTGCTTCGTATTCTCATATTCATCAGATTAAGAGGAGTCTCATAGGTTAGTGAACTTATGCAGGTGTGGCAAAATGTTTCGTATATTTTCCGATGATTTTTGTAAAAGTTGCCGGCACGGCGGCTTTTGCGTCGCCCCCCCCTCCGCCCCCTCCGCTGGCGGAGCCGGCGGAGGGGGGCAAGTGTGAAAGTCCGACTTCCACAGATACCAACAAAAGAATGAGAGGATAAGTACGCAGTAGATTTTTTGAAAGAAAGAGGCACAAGTGACAAAGACATTGAGATAAGAACAAATAAAAAAGAGGGCGACCATGGGGATTACAACTTATGAAAAATGGTACGGCGGGGG
>DRJB01000048.1 GCA_011052355.1 Candidatus Kaiserbacteria bacterium | reverse complement strand
TTTTTTTAAGTGACTGCATATTCATTAAAGAACCATAGCCAAAAATTTTAGTATTCTCTTCCATATAATTACAAGTTTTAAGTATAAATTTATTTGTAGAGTATAACTTTATTTTAAATCATATACACTTCATTTATATGTAAGTGATGTTTATATTATGAGGAGTCTCATAAGTTAGTGAACTTGGGCAAATTAAACAAAACGATACTAAACGAGTTTATTGATAGACTTTTCTTTTCTAGATCTTTATAGTTTTAGTTTCGTGTATCCACCCTAACCTTTTCCATAAAACTGCCTCATCAAAACATTGCACATTTTCTGACGGCATTTTCGCAAGAATAATTTTTATCTTTTTGTTATAAAGTAAATTCTGTGCAACCCCAAAAGCCATTTCAGCAAAAGTCCCCGCTCCGATGTATCCAATTATATTATTTTTGTCTTCATTCGCAATAAATAAAATATCTGCCTCTGTGATTTTCACAAAAAACTTCTTGTGAAGATTTTGGTATGAAGAGTCAAAATTTTCTTTTGGAATTGTTTTAGGAAGTGCAGTAACCAAGTACCCGTCTAATCCATTCCAATATTCTGCCCACTTGTTCATATCGTCTTGTAAACTTGCACTTCCGGAGATTACTACTTTTTTGGTTTTTCCAAGCCCGGTACCGCTAATCCCAGAAAGGATTTTGATCGTGTTCTTGATTGCTTTTGTATAATTTTTCATGGATTGGTTTATTTCAAAATTCTATAATGTAATTATATAGTATCATTTCCAATTTTCTTTGCATTTAACAATTTTAGTTTTGTATTGCGCTTCGCGCCAAGAAGCAACTCAATACCCCCCTCGCAAAAACAACCGGTTCAATATCCAAATACATTTCATCAATAAAATTTTCATTCAAGAGCGAAGTATTAAGAGCCACACCTCCAGGCAATAAGCGTGATATCAAAAGTTGTTCTTGCAAAAGAAGCACATAGCTGTTTCCTTCCATGCAGAATGGGTAGCAGGAAACAAACTGGTCGGGGTGCCGAGATTCGAACTCGGGATAAATCCTCCCAAAGGACTCGTGCTACCACTACACTACACCCCGAAATATATACACAACATGCGGGACACGACTTGTTGGTATTTTTGCTCAGCCCCACCCCGGCAACAGCGCCTTTGGCGCTGTTGCCGGGGTGGGTAACACCACAAGCATGTACCGAAGTATTGTACCAGATTATACAATCTGCGGTAGGTATCGCACTCGAGCAGCCCCATCACGCCTCCTTAACCACACCAGCACTCCATCCACCTGCCACTCCCCTTCCCATTTTCGCTCAGAAATATACCACTGCCCGGTACGCACCACTTTTCTTATTTTTGAAGAATGCAGATTTTCCGCAGGATCAAAAGAGTTCACCTCCTGATGAGGTACCGGAAACTCATTACACATCATGCTTTTCACTTCTATGATATGGAGCACCCTCCTCTTGCGCACCACAATATCAAGCTCTCCGGTTTTCTTCGCGATATTCTTTCCTTCAATACGAAAACCGTTTCGGCGCAAATAATCCGCTGCGATGCGCTCACCCAAATCACCAACTTCTTTGTGAGACAATTGAGAAATGTCCATATATTTTATTATACATTGACCTACAGAAAAATGGCTCCAGATCACGAGATATCTACTTTTTATATAGGAAACACAACAATGTCCTTTACACTTATCCACATTGTCCACATGTTTATCCACAGTCCGAAAATGTCGTTTGGGGGTGAAATTACCGATATCTTTGAGAAAAATTGACGGCACACGCTCCCCTGTTTACCTGTTATTCTTTGTGCGGATAGGGAGAATCGAACTCCCGACTCATCCTTGGCAAGGACGCATTTTACCACTAAACCATATCCGCGTACGAAACATATTCTAACACAAACACAGTAGCACACATATCTGACGACACCACTGCGTCCATTCAACAACGTGTTTCTCGACAGACTGTATGCATAGCGGTGTATCATTACCAGAAACACTTTCCATCAAATGCCATAATTAAGGTCTTTTAAGAACTAAAACCCCTGCTAATCAGCCAAATGAGCATGGTCGTTATAAATCCACAATCGCCACGCAAACCTCTCCTCGTCTTCGCTATACCTATTTTCATTATACTTATACTTTAATACCGTAAGTCCCGTATTTTCCATTTGCAGGTGCGTCTGAAAATTCTTAAATATATCCGGTGTTAAGGCGTCGCCCAGAATTGCACGCGCAACAATTGTCTGGAGAAAAAACCCATGGGTTACCACCACCACATCTCCTTTTTGGTTTTTTAGAAAATCCAAAGCATTGTCTGCCCGCCCAATAATGTCATCATAATTTTCCCCATCTTCAACTCTTAAGCCGGGAGCATACAAACTCTTCTTCCATACTTTCCACAGTGCACCCGCTTTCTCATCTGTGTACAGCTTCCCGCAAACGTTTGTCGGCTTAATTCGCTCAACAAAAAGCTCCGAGTATTCCACTTTTTTACCCGTTGTATTGGTGATTGCTATCGCTGTTTGTTTTGCCCGCTCAAACGGACTGGCAATCAGCCCCTCAAATGAGAGTTTCGCTATACGGCCTGCTATTTCCTTTGCTTGTTTTTTCCCAAGCTCCGTCAGTGAAGAATCCGACGCCTGAAAGACCGGAGAAATATTTCCTTCGCTTTGTCCGTGACGCACAAAATATACAATTTTTTCGTGTGGTTCATTCATTGAATTAATCAATTAACAAATAATTACTCCGTGCATAAAATAATAAGTATTGTTACTCTATTGAATTATCTATAAAACTCTTTGTGCGTTTCTCTTGCGTTGTGTTTAAAGAAATCAACCAGAAATTCTATGCGGACTACTGTTTGGGTGCCCCCGCCAGGGCTCGAACCTGGAACGTCAGTTCCGAAGACTGATGTGATATCCATTTCACCACGAGGGCAACATGTTTTATACTACTGCATCCCTGCGAAAAATGCCATTATGTATTACTATACACCTATGACATATCCCATTCCAAAAGAAATACAATCAGTTATTGATACCCTGCAAAAGCACGGGCATGAGGCATACCTTGTTGGCGGTTGCGTGCGCGACCTTGTCATTGGCAGAAAACCAAAAGACTGGGACGTTACAACCAACGCAAAGCCGGATGAAATTCAGGGCATGTTTGAGGAAACATTTTATACGAATGAATTCGGTACGGTCGGCGTCGTACTTGATACAGAAGATAAAAATCTCAAGATAGTGGAAGTAACCCCCTATCGCACAGAGTCAGCATACAGCGATAAGCGCCGTCCAGATTCGGTTTCATTTAGTGAGTCCATAGAGGAAGACTTGGCACGCAGAGACTTCACCATAAACGCAATTGCCTATGATAGCTCTAAAGGACAAATAGTAGATCCTTATAAAGGACATGATGACCTTAAAAGACATGTCATCCGCGCGGTTGGTATCGCCCAAGACCGTTTTGAAGAAGACGGTCTGCGACTTATGCGCGCATTGCGTTTTGTGGCAGAGCTTAACTTTGCGCTTGATACGGAAACGGCAGAGGCGATACAAAAAAAATCCCACGTACTTCAGCATGTTTCCAAGGAGCGCATACGAGATGAGTTGGTGCGTATTTTACAATCAGACCAACCGGTTGTTGCCCTCATGCTTGCGGCAAAACTTGATATTTTGAAATATATAGTCCCGGACATTGTACAAGGAATTGATGTTGCGCAAAACCACGCCCACTCATTTGATGTTTTTGAACACTTGATGCGCACCATGCAACATGCCGCAGATAAGAAGTGGACATTGGAAATGCGTCTTGCTGGGCTTTTCCATGATGTTGCAAAACCAAAAACCAGGCGATGGTCAGAGGAAAAACAAGAGTGGACATTCTATGGCCATGATGTAGTTGGTTCACGTGTAACTGAGCATGCACTCAAAGAGTTGCGTTTTTCACGTGAAATAGTAGAAAGGGTGGTAAAACTGGTACGCTGGCATATGTTTTTCTCTGACCCTGATAAAATAACTCTTTCTGCGGTTAGACGTATTATAAGTAATGTTGGAGAAGAAAATGTATGGGATTTACTTAATCTGCGCATATGCGACCGCGTGGGAACTGGCAGACCGAAGGAACAACCGTTTAGGTTTAGAAAATATAAAGCCATGGTTGAACAGGCACTCAGAGACCCGATATCGGTTAAAATGCTAAAAATAAACGGAACAATTCTTATGGACGAGTTCCACGTGAAAGCTGGTCCGCGAATTGGGTGGATATTGAACTCACTTCTTGAAGAGGTGCTTGATGACCCAAAGAAAAACTCTCGTGAGTATTTGGATTCCAGGGTGAATGAGCTTATTAGCCTTTCTGATGACGATTTGAGAAAACTTGGAGAAGCCGGGAAGACTGAACGTGAAAAGAGAGAAGGTCGGGAAATAAAAAATATTATGGATAAATATCACGTTCAGTAGCATTTCACGTGAAATAGAAATTGTGCGGTGTGTATTGAGAGCGAAGCCGGTATTGAAGTTTAACTTCAATACCGGCTTCGCAAGATAAAATGTGGTGTATTGGCGTCGCACTATGGGTTGAGATTAGTCCTCAATCTCTGGCGTGGCCATATTCTACAGTACAGTGTGGGAAGTTTAACCTTCGCACCTTCATGCACCTGCACTAGCTTTTCACGTGAAATAGCGATGCATAGAGGATAACTTCCATACACGATAGGACGATAAAGGAAGAATAATGCCTGCTGTGCTCACGCTCCGTTATTTCACGTGAAATGGCACACTGTTGTGTGTTAATACCATGGACTAAAGTTAACATTCAATCAGGGTGGAGGGTGTGAAGGTTAAATCTCCACGCCTTTGATTGAAGCCTAATTTCAATACAGACACAGGAGGGATAAAAATATGCTGAAGTATATTGAAGTTAAACTTCAATATAATATAAAAAACCACCATGTGTGCAGATCAAAAAATTTAGATTGGGGGCTTATTTTTTGGATAGATCCGCTGGGGATAATTTGGTGGTTTTTATTTTTTTATGTTTTTGCATTTTACAGTGTGCCTTTATTTTTCTCGGTGGAATTCGTCCACGGCGATTGGCGCACTTTTAAAATGCAGAAACTTTTAAAGAACTATCAAAGAACTAACTTGTCCATTTACTATGGTATGTTCCTATCGGACATGTGTAAAGGACAGGTATGTGGATAACTGTCCTTTATGGTGTCCTTTATAGCGTTATTGACACCGGTGCATGGTCCGAACCATACACGTCCGCATGAATGTGTGCGCTTTTTATACGGCGTGCAATTTCATTTGATGCAAAAAAATAATCAAATCTCCAACCAATATTTCTGTCGCGAGCTCTTGTTCTCATATCCCAATAAGAATACGCTCCGGTACTCTTTGGAAACTTATCTCTGAATGTATCAATATAACCAGCACGAATAACTTCGTCTAACCATGCTCGCTCCTCGGGAAGGAAGCCGGTGTTATTTTCATTTTCTTTGGGACACGCGAGATCAATTTCTTCATGAGCGGTGTTTACATCACCGCAAAAAATGACGGGCTTTTGTTGACGCAGTTTTTCTATGAATTGTAAAAACGCATCATAGAAGCGCAACTTATATTCCAGACGGTCTTGCCCGCGTCCGCCGTTGGGAAAATACACGCCCAATAGCCAGAAGTCTTCATATTCACCGGCAATAATGCGCCCTTCTTGATCAAACTCTTTTATACCCATGCCATATAAAACGGAAAGCGGTTCTTGTTTGGAATACAGTGCCACACCGCTGTATCCTTTGCGCACTTGAGAAGAGGAAAAGAAAGAGGAAAAACCACCACATTCACGCACCTCATCGGGCAGTTGCTCGGGGCTTGCTTTTGTTTCTTGAAGAAGAAATATATCCGGCTTGGTCGCCTGCAGGAAGGGAACCCAGTTGTTATTTCGGGCAACCGCACGCAACCCGTTTACATTCCAAGAAACAATACGCATATCTACATACTATACCAAACAATGTGGCTTAGTGGCGTTTGCTGTGAAATTTCTTATGCACTTCTCGCAGGTGCGCATCGGTTACATGTGTATAAATCTGCGTGGTGGTGATGTTTGCATGTCCCAGAAGAGCCTGCACACTTCGCAGGTCAGCGCCATTTGAAAGAAGGTCGGTCGCAAAACTGTGGCGCAATACGTGTGGCGTTACTTTCTTTGTAAGTCCGGCGCGCACGGCACATTCTTTTATTATGCGCTCCACAGAGCGCGGTGTGATGCGCCCTCCGTGCTTTTTACCAATGGAAAGCCCTACAAAAAGTGCCTCTTCCATGTCTTTGCGTACACGCAGATATGACGCAACAGATTCTTTTGCGAGAGAAGAAAGGAATACCACCCGCACTTTGTCTCCTTTCCCGCGAACGGAAATCTCATCGCGAGAAAGATCAATATCGGCATCAAGTGCGCACAGCTCGGAAACACGCAGACCCGTTGAAAACAAAAGCTCCAAAATCGCCTTGTCGCGAAGACTTTTTTCATCGGTTCCACGTGGCGCGCTCAAAAGGCGAGTTAATTCCGCCGGGGTTATCAAATCAAGAGAGCGCTCCGGCAATTTTGCAAGCTCAATGCGCTCGGGTGATAAGCAGGGAACACCGCGCCGGTGAAGAAATTTTAAGAAAACGCGAAGCGCGATAAGATAGTAATTTTGTGTGCGACGCTTCAGCGCACCCGAAGTTCCGGGCTGACGATTAAGCCACAGACGAAACGCACG
>DRJB01000047.1 GCA_011052355.1 Candidatus Kaiserbacteria bacterium | reverse complement strand
CCGCAGGAAGCAAAAGCTTGCTTCGCCTGCGTTCGGATATTTTACAGAAGACACAAACCAGCGTCTTCTGGTACAATATCCTCACTTGCCGAAGTAGCTCAGTCTGGTAGAGCGACGCACTCGTAACGCGTAGGTCGTGAGTTCAATCCTCACCTTCGGCTCAAATAAAATAAAACAACCCACGCCCCCGGCGCGCTTCGCGCGCCGGGGGCGTGGGTTGTTTTAAACTTTCTCTGCTTAATTTGTTATACTGTTTGGAAATGGATGAATCACAAGAACAAAAACTAATTGAACTGGAAGCGCTTATGGCGCTCCCTGATTTTTGGTCAGATAAAGATACTGCACAAAAAATAGTGCGTGAATATCAATCTCTTAAGGAGGGCGGTTCCGGTAATCCGCATGACAGTGGCGACGCTACACTTGCGATTCTTGCGGGCGCCGGTGGCGATGATGCGGAAGATTTTGTGGGTATGCTGAGGCGTATGTATGAGGGATACGCATCGCGCAATGGATGGGGAGTTTCAGAACTGCACGCAAATGAAAATGAACATGGCGGATATCGTAACTTCATGATTGAGGTGCGTGGAGGCGGTGCGTATGGAAGATTAAAGAATGAGGCGGGTGTGCATCGTCTTGTGCGCATCTCTCCGTTTAATGCAAACTCAAAACGTCAGACATCGTTCGCGCTTGTTGAGGTTTTGCCCGTGCTGACGCACTCGGACGTGGTGGAGCTTAATCCGGATGATTTGGAAATACAGTTCGCGCGCTCGGGTGGCGCAGGCGGGCAAAATGTCAACAAGCGCGAAACCGCCGTGCGTATAACTCACAAACCGACAGGATTGTCTGTGCATATCTCAAGTGAGCGTTCGCAACACGCGAATCGTGAAAGAGCCATTAACCTTCTCAAAGCAAAGATATTTGCAAAGGAAGAAAAGGAACGGCTCGCGCAAGAGAAGGGGCGCTCCATTGCCGCAACAACCGCAAATGAGTGGGGAAGTCAGATACGCTCGTACGTGCTACATCCATACAAAATGGTAAAAGACCATCGCACCGGTTGTGAATCCGGAAACCCCGATGCGGTACTTGCCGGCGACTTGGATAATTTTATAGATGCAGAAAACAATGCTTGACATGTACCGATAAATAGTACACTATCTAAAACAGATGTTTGGTGACCAGCAATGTTCGTTGGTCAAAATGATCATTGGAAAAAGAGGGTAGGATTATGAACAATAGTTACATATATCTAATATGGGTGTTGGCATTAATAATGTTGCCAGTGGAAGTTTGGTTTGTAAGTGTAAGAAAGAACAAGAGAAAAGGAAAGAGTGATGCTATTGTAGCAAAGATCGTCTCTCTTTGTATCATGTTAATAATAACAACCATAGCTGCAGTGGTTGTTATTGACAATTTCCCTTTAGCTGCTTTTGTAGCCGTATTTACAATTTTAGCGGATTTTGCTGTTATAGTATACTTAATTGAAAATATATTCATAAAAGAAGATGAAGCATCTTTTTTAGAGGTGGCTACGGTCTACGCCACTTTTATGACACTCGCTCTCGTATCTTTTGTGATAAGCTAAGGTGCAAGCTTATCCCCCGGCAAATCATGGATGATTTGCCGGGGTTTTATTATGTAGATTATATAAAAACATACTCGCATATGTTCTCTATTTTGTATATTGCACAGTCCAGTTGGACGCGATGACGTGGTATGGGTTATACTGTAGAAATCGTATTCAATCATGATTTATTTTGAAAAAGTCTCCAAGATATACAACAGTGATAAAGTTCCGGCTCTTGAAGATATTACGCTCTCCATAAAACCAAAAGAATTTGTTTCCATAGTCGGTCATTCGGGTGCGGGGAAAACAACATTGCTTAAAATGCTCATCGCGGAAGAAAAGCCCACCACTGGTTCTATTTTTTTTGAGTCGGCTAACATCCACGAACTTCCTCGTGCACAAATGTACAAATACCGAAGAAAGATAGGAATGATTTTCCAAGATTTCCGTCTCATTCCGCATAAGACCGCATATGAAAATATTTCTTTTGCCATGGAGGCGGCGGGAAAGCCGGATGAAGATATCGCCTCAGACGTTCCGCACATTCTTGAGCTGGTTGACCTTTCCGAAAAAGCAAACCATTTTCCACGACAACTTTCAGGCGGTGAGCAACAGAGGGTTGCTATCGGGCGCGCAATCATCAACCAGCCGGATGTCATTGTCGCGGACGAGCCGACGGGAAATCTTGACCCGATGAATGCATACGAGATTGTACAAATTTTACAGAAGATAAATGAATTTGATACGACTGTTTTGGTTGCCACTCATAACAAGGGCGTGGTTGATTTAGTCGGGCGGCGTGTCATCACCATGGAGCGCGGAAAAATAATCCGCGATGATGAAAGTGGCGGATACGTCTTATAATATCATTATGAAGTGGATTACTTTTCGTAGAATGTTTTCATCCGGAGCAAAGAATTTTGTTCGCAGTGGCATCGTTTCTTTTGCCACGGTGCTTATTATGGTTGTAACGTTAGGAATTATTTCAATGCTTATTTTCCTTTCTGCATTGTTACAACAAACTCTTACCGCCATTGAGCAGAAAGTTGATGTCAGTGTTTATTTTGTGACAACAGCGGCACCAAGCGACATCGTGGCATTTCAAAACAAGCTCAAGCAACTGCCGCAGGTGGCTCAAATTACTTATACCTCTCGCAATGATGCCTTGTCACAATTTCGCGCGCGCCATGCAAACGACCAGCTGACATTACAGGCATTGAATGAGCTTGGGAGTAATCCGCTTGATGCCTCAATTTCAATTCTCGCAAAAAACCCTTCGCAGTATGACAGCATTGTTAAGTTTCTTAATACCGGTCCGGCGCTCTCTGCAAATGGTACTTCCATTATTGATAGAATTAACTACGCGCAAAATAAAACGGTCATAAATCGTATTACTTTTGCTATCGGCGCCACTCAAAAAATAGGCATCGGTATTGCTCTTATTTTTGCGCTCGCCTCAATTATCATTGCGTTTGCGACCGTGCGTCTTGTCATCTATACTTCTCGTGACGAGATTACCGTCATGCGTCTTGTAGGCGCTTCAAATGCGTACATTCGCGGTCCGTTTATTATTACCGGCGTTATTGCCGGTGTTATGGCGGCGCTGATTGTTTTATTATTACTCATTCCGATTACATGGTATATAGGCGGAGAAACGACACTGTGGTTCGGTGGATTTAATTTCTTCCTCTATTATCGTCAACACGCAGTGTATATCGCTTCAATTATTATCGGCGCCGGTTTCTTCCTTGGCAGTACTGCAAGCTTTATCGCCATTAGGAGGTATCTCACTGCATAAATATGTCAAAAGAAGGACACAAATATATTTTTATCATCGGCGGAGTGATGTCCGGTGTCGGGAAGGGAATTACTTCTTCATCAATCGGGCTACTCTTGCAAGCAAAAGGATTTTCAGTTAATCTGGTAAAAATAGACCCGTATCTTAATGTTGATGCGGGTACCATGAACCCCACTGAACACGGTGAGGTTTTTGTTTTAAATTCCGGACTGGAAACTGACCAAGACATGGGAAATTATGAGCGGTTCTTGGGACGCGATCTGGGTCCGGAAGATTATATGACCAGTGGTATGATTTACCAATCAGTTATTTCCAGAGAGCGCGCGCTTGGATACAACGGCAAATGTGTTGAAGCCATACCACACGTGCGTGATGAGATTATTTCTCGCATTGGAGACGCGGCGAAACACAATGGGAGCTCCGTTTCCGTTATTGAAATAGGTGGTACGGTCGGGGATTTTCAAAACGCACTTTTCATTGATGCGGCACGCGTGCTTGGTATACGATATCCGGGAGACGTGTTATATATCATGGTGTCTTATTTGCCGGTTCCCGGAACGCTGGGAGAAATGAAAACAAAGCCAACCCAAAATGCGGTGCGTCAACTTAACGCGTGTGGTTTGCAACCGAATTTTCTCATTGCACGAGGGAAGTATCCGCTTGATAAAAAAAGAAAAGAAAAGATAGCAATCGCGTGTTCAGTTCCGGCAGATCAAGTTATTTCCGCCCCGGACATTGAAAGCATTTATGAAGTACCGCTTAATTTTGAAAAAGATGCGCTCGCAGAAATGCTTACGAAAGCGCTCAATATGCAGGATGAACAAAAAACAGAGCTTACTGCGTGGCGAAAATTTTCTCGTGGTATTATGAATGAAAAGCGTGATGTGGTGGACATAGCCATTGTGGGAAAATATTTCAACACGGGAGACTTTGTTCTTTCGGATGCGTATCTTTCGGTTATTGAGGCAATTAAGTTTTCCGGTGTTGTGTGCAATGTGAAGCCACGTATTCATTGGGTTAATGCAAAACAGTTTGAGGAGGGGATTTCTTTGAGTACGCTTGCTCGCTATGACGGAATTATCGTTCCGGGAGGGTTTGGGAAGTCCGGCATTGAAGGAAAAATAAAAACTATTCACTACGCACGTACGCGTAAGATTCCTTATTTTGGTTTATGTTACGGTATGCAACTTATGGCAATTGAATTCGCACGTAATGTCGCCGGGCTTACCGATGCACACACGGTGGAAATTGATTCACATACACCGCATCCCATTGTGGATATATTGGATTCGCAAAAAGAAAAAATACAGAAAAAAGAATATGGCGCTTCAATGCGTTTGGGTGGCTATGACATGGTGGTAAAAAAGGGAACTATTGCGTTTGGCGCCTATGGAGAGGAGCATCTTGTTGAGCGTCATCGTCATCGTTATGAAATCAATCCGAATTATATACAAAAACTACAAGATAGCGGATTGGTATTTTCAGGGGTTTCTCCAAACGGGGTGCTTATGGAAATAGCGGAGCTTCCGCACAGCGAACATCCTTTCATGCTGGGAACACAATTTCATCCGGAATTTCATGCGCGGCCACTTTCTCCGCATCCGCTTTTTACCGCGTTTCTTCACTCGGCAATCGCGCGAAGAAAAAAGCGTACAGAAAGTGTATAATGTGGAGTACCGTGTCCGCCTCACCTATTATTGAAGTTATTCATCTCTCTAAAAATTTTGGAGAGTTTTCGGCGGTTAATGATATTTCTTTTTCTGTGCCCAAAGGTGAAATATATGCCTTTCTTGGACCAAACGGTGCCGGAAAATCCACAACCATAAAAATGCTCACCACACTATTGCGTCCGACAAAGGGCGGTGTGCGTATTTGTGATGTTGATGTATTGCAACATCCAAGCGAGGCGCGAAGATTGTTTAGTGTCATGTTTCAAGAACCCTCACTTGATGACGAGCTCACCGCATATGAAAATTTGGAATTTCATGGAGTCTTATATGGGGTTCCGCGTGCCCTGCGACACGAGCGCATTGATGAGCTTTTGGAGATGGTTGAATTAGCGGATCGTCGCCATCATATGGTCAAAGGATTTTCAGGGGGAATGAAGCGTCGGCTTGAAATTGCAAGAGGACTTCTGCATCATCCACGCATATTATTTTTGGATGAACCAACGGTTGGGCTTGATCCACAGACGCGCAATCATTTGTGGGAGTATGTTCATGTATTAAATAAGTCAGAATCAATAACCGTCTTTTTCACAACACACTATCTTGATGAAGTGGACCAACATGCCCATCTGGTTTCCATTATTGACCATGGAGTTATCATTGCTGACGGTACGGTTGATTCAATAAAAAAAGAAACACATACCGACACCATGGAGAGTGCATATCTTTCTCTTACCGGAAAAATGATTAGAGAAGAGGGAGGTGACAACAGCAATCGTTCGCGCATTATGCGTGCGTTTGCAAAATAATATGTTTACACAAGAACTCAATGCTGTGTATATTCTTTGGTTGAGACAGATAAAACGCTACTACAGAGCGCGCTCAAGAGTTATTGGCTCCTTTGCTCAACCGTTGTTATTTTTGTTCGCATTGGGGTATGGTCTTGGTCCTGTATATGCGCAAGCGGGGAAGGGTAACTATATTGATTTTCTTGTGCCTGGCATCATCAGTATGTCAATAATTTTCTCAGGAATGTTTTCCGGGCTCGCTGTCATTTGGGACAGGCAATTTGGTTTTCTGCGAGAGACGCTGGTGGCGCCGGTGTCGCGACTTTCCATTATGCTCGGACGAACGCTCGGTGGTGCAACAATAGCATTTGGACAAGGTGTATTTATATTTATAGTATCTCTGTTTATCGGATTCCACGTGCAGAATTGGATTCTTGTGATCCCGGCATTTATCATGATGTTTCTTATCGCGATACTTTTTACGGCGCTCGGTACCGGCATGGCTTCGCGCTTGGAAGATATACAAGGGTTTCAATTCATTATGAATTTTCTTCTTATGCCGTTATTCTTTTTGTCCGGTGCATTATTTCCACTTACCAACATACCAACTGTACTCATGTATATTGTTGCATTTAATCCTCTTTCCTATGGTGTGGATGCTTTGAGAGCGCTTCTTGTTGGCACCACACAATTTGGCATAGGTATGGATTTTGTGGTGGTAAC
Organism: Candidatus Kaiserbacteria bacterium; assembly: GCA_011052355.1. Classification (GTDB taxonomy): domain Bacteria; phylum Patescibacteriota; class Minisyncoccia; order Phycocordibacterales; family Phycocordibacteraceae; genus C7867-001. The sequence continues at coordinate 6,274 of DRJB01000047.1, read as the reverse complement.
GTCTGTGGCGATAGTATTTATGGTGCTTGGTGCCTATTTGTTTTCAACGATAGAGGCGTAGCCCTCGCCCCCTCGCCGGCGCGCAAGCGCCGGCGAGGGGGCGAGGGCTAGAAAAACCAAACCCAAAACTTGAAATTGCTCACATTTTTGGGTATCGTTAATGTAATTGCGGGATCGTCTAATGGTAGGACGCTTGGTTCTGGTCCAAGTAATCTAGGTTCGAGTCCTAGTCCCGCAGCAAATACAAACATTGGACATTACAAACATCGGACATCGGGTGTCCGATGTTTGGCGCGGGTGGCACCTAAAGATATCGCCTTGTGAGGCGCTGGTTTTGTAGGTATTGACCGAACTGTAGATTGTTGTATATTGTATATAGAATATCCTCGCTGTGAGGATGATGAGAGTTGGAGTAAAAAAATGAACATCTTGTTTGATGTTTCTGAAGTATGGTTCTTCAGTTTTATTCTCACTGTAGTCTTTTTCGGGGTGGTATTTATTATGGATAAAAAGTATTATAAGCTCCATCCTGGAGCAGAGAAATACCTCGCGGAAATTGATGACAAGTTGAGAGAGTTGGGGAAATGAAGATGTTTCCCCTATGTTCACTCACCCCGCGTCTTCATTAGAATTCAATCTGAATTCTAATGAAGACGCGGGGTTTTTATTTTACTTATACGAAATATATTATTATACGAGTTCCGTATGCTTGCCACAGAGTGCATGGTTGTTTTATACTGTCATACATAACACAACACCATGGATGGACTCATTGAAAAACTTACGGAACGTTCAAAAGAGGCGCTTACGCGTGCGGTTGATATTGCGCATTCCGCTCATCATGCGCAAGTGGAACCGATGCATCTTTTTTCCGCACTCATGGAGCAGACGGATACTATCGTTGTGCCACTTATAGAAAAAACAGGTGGGAGCATTGCGGAGATTATGCGCGATATTGCCGACCACCTACAAAAGCAAGCAACCTTGCAAGGTGATGCACAACCGCGCATATCTCCCCAGTTGCAACAGGCGCTGGAAAAGAGCGCACACGAAGCATCTTCACTTTCCGACGAATACATAAGCACGGAGCATCTTATCCTCGGCATGTGCAACGTATCTCCCGAGGTGAAATCTATTCTTGAAAATCACAAAGTAACTTGCGGTGAGCTAAAAAAGAATATATCGATTATCCGCGGTGGCGCGCATGTGCAAACGCCCAATCCGGAAAATACTTACGATGTTCTCAAAAAATACGGTCAAGATTTTACAAAATTGGCAAAAGATGGGGAGCTTGACCCGGTTATCGGGCGCGATGATGAGATACGTCGCGTCATGCAGGTGCTCTCTCGCAGAAGAAAAAATAATCCAGTTTTAATCGGTGACCCCGGTGTCGGCAAAACCGCCATCGTGGAAGGGCTTGCGCAGAGAATTGTATCGGGAGATGTTCCGGATTCTTTGAAAGGTAGGCATCTTGTGGGTCTTGAAATCTCCGCGCTTCTTGCCGGAGCAAAATTCAGGGGAGAATTTGAAGAGCGCTTGCAGGCACTTTTGAAGGAGGTGGAAAAATCAGAAGGAAACATTATTTTGTTCGTAGATGAATTACATACTATTGTGGGTGCCGGGAAAGCTGATGGGGCAGTGGACGCAGCGAACATGCTTAAACCACTGCTCGCGCGAGGGAAACTGCATCTCATTGGAGCGACAACTCTGAATGAATACAGACAATACATTGAAAAAGACCAGGCACTTGAGCGCAGGTTCCAGCCGGTGTATGTCGGAGAACCGTCCATTGATGACTCAATCGCCATTTTGCGAGGGCTAAAAGAAAAATATGAAATACACCACGGTGTTCGTATTATGGATGATGCGCTTGTCGCCGCCGCGCGCCTATCGGCGCGCTACATCACAGAGCGTTTTCTTCCTGATAAAGCGGTAGACCTTATTGATGAGGCGACGTCCACGCTCAAGATGGAAATTGAAAGCATGCCCATAGAACTTGATCAAATGCATCGCACTCTCATAAAGCTTGGTGTTGAGCGCGAAGCATTGAAAAAAGAAAAAGGAAAAGAAAGCAAAGAGCGGCTTGAAGAAGTGGAAAAAAAGATAGCATCTCTCAAAGAAGATTTTGATGGGAAGAAAGCGCGATGGGAAAAGCAAAGGGAGCTCATTCATCAAATGCACGCTTTGTCAAAAGATATTGAAGATCTAAAAGTACACGCGGAGACCGCAGAACGAGAAGGCGATTTGGCAAAGGCGGCGGAAATTAGATATGGCACGCTTCCAAAAAAAGAAAAAGAGCTTGTTGCGATGCAGAAAAAAATAAACTCTATTCCGGAGAAAGAGCGCTTGGTGCGCGAAGAAGTAAATGAAGAAGATATTGCAAGAGTGGTGGCGCGTTGGACAGGTATTCCTGTGGCAAAGCTCATTGAGGGCGAGGCGCAAAAACTCGTACATCTTGAGGAAGATCTTTCCGCGCATGTGGTGGGGCAGGAAAAAGCGATTTCAACCGTGTCGCGTGCAATCAGAAGAGCACGTGCAGGATTAAAAGACGTTAAAAAACCAATCGGATCGTTTTTGTTTCTCGGACCAACCGGTGTTGGAAAGACAGAGCTTGCAAGAACATTAGCGGAAATTTTGTTTGATGATAGAGACGCAATGATTCGCATTGATATGAGCGAATATATGGAGCGCCATTCTGTTTCGCGACTTATCGGTGCTCCACCTGGCTACGTCGGCTATGAAGAGGGCGGACAATTGACTGAGCCGATACGCAGACGTCCGTATGCGGTCATATTGCTTGATGAAATAGAAAAAGCGCACCCTGATGTTTTTAATATATTGTTGCAAGTTCTTGATGACGGGCGTCTTACGGACGGGCAGGGAAGAACTGTCACTTTCTCGCACTCGCTTATTGTAATGACCTCAAACCTTGGAAGTGAAATCATGTTGGATTTTTCCGGAAAGCCGGAAGCTCTTGAAAAGGAAGTTATGGCGATTGTGCATAAACATTTTCGCCCGGAGTTTTTAAATCGCATTGATGATATTGTGTTGTTTAATGCGTTGAGTGAGCCAATGCTCAAAGAGATTATCAAACTTCAAGTGGATGAGCTGGTTGGGCTTCTTGCACGTGAAAAAAAGATAAAACTTACTGTGGATAAAAAAGTATATGACCTTCTTTTGAAGAAAGGATATGACGTGGCGTTTGGGGCGCGTCCGCTTAAGCGCGCATTGCAAACACAGCTTATGGACGAGCTTGCCATGGAAATTATTGATGGAAAAATACATGAAGGTGATGTGCTTGTTGCCACAGTGGGAAAAAAGGATGCCGTAATTTTTACTAAGAAATAAGAGGTATTTGAAAGTTGCAATACCGGGGCGCCTCACAGTAGTGAGGCGCCCCGGTATTGCACTTGCACTTGGGGGCGGTGTGGTATACTACAACCATGGACTTAAACAAAGTATCAAAACAGTTTTGTGAAAATATTATCGTAGGGTACACGCCTGAAAGTTTTGTGTTGGCGATGCTTGTTGGTGAAAGTGGTACTGCGTACGCACTGACGCCACAGCACATGAAGCGCCTCTCGCAGTATTTGGTGGACCAAGTGCAGGAATATGAAAAAAAATATCAACCCATTGAAGCAAAGTGGCCACCGGATGTTGAAAGTCCGATTCAAACAACAGACCTAAAGGGAGGCACAAAATAATTTTTACCGGTTTGTATGTTAACGGGCTATGTCGCGCGAATGCGCGACATAGCCCGTGTGCTACAGTAACAATATAATTTCCATACTTACATGCCAAAGCACCCAAGCCAAACGAAGAAATCAAAAAAGAAAAAGAGAAAAATTCGTTCAAAAGCGCAACGTTTTTCTTTCTTTATAACATATATAAATGGAGCGATTGTCGCAATGGCCGCACTGGCGATAGTGTGGACTATCATAAGCATTTCGGCAACCACAGTGCGCTCAAATCCATTCGTACAAATCATAACGGGTGTGCAAAGTGAACAACCGCACATATTGAATACCATTGCCTATGCTCAGAGAATGTTCACTCTTGCAAACAATCCTTCCACATTTCAAAGAGCACCAGTCATGCAGTCAACATCTTCTATTGGAACTTCATCAGTTCCGCAAGCCACACCACAGTGGCCCGTGCACACGGTATATCCAAACTATGGAGCTCTTTTACCGTTTAACAGGATAGTTTCATTTTATGGAAATTTTTATTCGCCAAAGATGGGCATACTCGGTGAGTATCCGCAAAAAGTTGTGCTGGAAAAACTGAAAGCGCAGGTAAAAAAATGGCAAATTGCAGACCCAAATACTCCTGTCATTCCGGCAATTTCTTATATAGCCATCACCGCACAGAGCTCGCCGGGAAAGAGTGGATTATATCGGCTTCATATGCCGGCAAGCCAAATTGAAAAGGCAATCAACATGGCAAACGAAGTGCATGGTTTGGTTTTTCTAAATGTGCAAATTGGCATGAGTACGCTAAAGAAGGAGTTGCCATATCTGGCTCCATATCTAAAGTTGCCACATGTGGAACTTTCACTTGACCCTGAGTTTGCAATGAAGACACTCCATAAGGCGCCGGGAACAATCATAGGCACGTTTGATGCATCTGATATAAACTTTGCAGCGCAGTATCTTGCAAAGATTGTGCGCACAGAACATCTCCCACCGAAAATTTTAGTGGTGCATCGTTTTACGAGAAATATGGTGACAAATTACAAGAAAATTACACCGTTAAAAGAGGTGCAAATAGTGATTGATATGGACGGGTGGGGGCATACTCCCAAAAAGATAAAAATATATCAGTATGTCATTTATAGCGAGCCGGTTCAATTTACCGGTTTCAAGATATTTTATAAAAACGATACGCGCGAGCCGGGGTGGAAGATTATGACGCCGGCAGAAGTACTTAAGCTACGTCCACGCCCAAGTTTTATTCAGTACCAATAAAACGCAAGAGTCAAAAGTAGTACCGTGCGCCGCCGCGCCCCAACTCGGTTGGGGCGCGGCGGCGCACGAAAACATTGCATAAGTCTGCAAGTTCTGGTATGGTACTTCTATGTTAATGATTAGATTTCAACGTATCGGCCGAAAGAATGACGCCGCTTTTCGTATTGTGGTTACTGAAAAAACCAGTGGACCAAAATCAGGCAAGCATGTTGACCTCATCGGTTCATACAATCCAAAAACCAAGGCGGTTTCCATTGATGCGCAAAGTGCTCAAAAATGGATAAGTCAAGGTGCCCAAGTTTCTCCATCAGTACATAATTTATTCGTCAAAGAGGGAATTATATCTTCAAAGAAAATTAATGTGTTGCCCAAAAAGAGTCCGATACTCAAGGAGTCTGCAGAAGAGCTGAATAAAGAAAGTGCGGTAGCAAAAGAGGAAACACCACCTACTCAACAAGAAGACAAAGAGACACAAAAAGAAGATACGCAGGAACCCTCTCAACAGTCGGTTGCAGAGCCCGGCACGGAAGATGCTTCATCAACCGAGGAAAAAGAAGCACAACCTGTTGCGTGAGTTTGCTCAAAATACAAATATAGTTGTACACAGCTGTGTCCTTATTTAAATTTGATTAGTGTGTTATATTTGGTACAAGTGATTATTCGTAAATATATATATTATGGAATTGGAAACAGATCAGCAATTTATTGAGTACGTGGTAAAAGCGCTTGTTGACCAGCCGGACTCTGTGGCGGTACAGCGCACAGTTGATGAAATGGGAGTTCTTATCACATTAACAGTGCATCCGGACGATATGGGGAAGATTATCGGTAAGGAAGGTGCTACCGCAAAGGCGCTTCGTACGCTGTTGCGAGTTGTTGGCATGAAGCGAAACGCGCGTGTGAATCTTAAAATCAATGAGCCGGTTGGCGGTAAGCGTGAGCATGAGTTTAAGACGGTGGATGAGGCGGTTGATGAATTGAGTGCGTAATTTAGATTTGTACGTAGCACCGGTCAACACAATTTCTGAGGTACGGAATATTTTCCTGCTGGAAAATTTCCTCCTGCTCGCGCCGTCGCACTGCGCAGAGCCTCAGAAATTACATGGCAGTGTAATAGCACAAGGTACCCACGTGCAATTTCTGAGGTACGGAATATTTTCCTGCTGGAAAATTTCCTCCTGCTCGCGCCGTCGCACTGCGCAGAGCCTCAGAAATTGCACGTGGGTACCTTGTGTCTGTGATTTTAGCTTATAGAATATAATGACATGATAAAAATTTCTAAACCATTGCGTTTTCATATCATTACT
>DRJB01000046.1 GCA_011052355.1 Candidatus Kaiserbacteria bacterium | reverse complement strand
GTGGTGCGCAAATGGAATTTACAAAATAAAAAGCGTATCGCGAACCAGAAAAAGGTGCAAGCGATGCGAAAGAAAATAAAAGAACTGCAAAGTACGCATGAAAAATAAAAACTGTCCCGCGGACAGATTGTAACCGGCACCAAAGCGCATACAGCGTACTGCCGGTTTTTCTTTTACTCACTCAAAATTCAATGGGGTTTTCTGTTAGGGATCAGGTCTTGACCCCCGCGGAGCCTGTCGGCTCCGCGGGGGATGGGCGGGCAAGCTATTGCACTGGAACCTAAAGTCTCCCAATCTCAACCATGCGATGTCGCCACATATAAAAGGCTAGTGTTGCGTAGGCAAATACAACCCATACAAATGAAAACTGTGGGATAAGAACCACCGCAAACGGAATGTGGGCGGTGAAGTGTACCAGCCCGATGATGAGGTGCAAAATAACATATGCCGGCAATCCGGCGACCGTTGCAAGTGTCGGAATAATAAGTGCGACAACTCCCGCCCCCGCGGACAGTGCCATTGCCAAAGGCACCATCGGCAATACCAGCACGTTTGCGAAAAATGAAACTAGCGAGAGCAATCCATTGGTATACATAAGAAGTGGCAACACTGCGATTTGTGCAACTGTTGTGGCGGCAACCGTCTCGCGCAAGAAATTACTTTTAATAAAACTTAGGTGTGGCTCAATAATCGGTACTCCGAAAATAAGTCCCAGGGTCGCCACAAAAGAAAGATCAAACCCGACACTGTTCACCAACAGCATCGGGTTCCATATGAGCATAAGCACGACCGCAACGGTCAACGCGCGAGTAACGTCATACGTTCGTCCTGTTGCGCGCGCAAGAAGTGCAAACAGTGCCATGAGCCCCGCGCGGATACTTGCGGCTCCCGCACCAGCTCCAAGCACAAACAAACCAATGGCAAGCGCTGCGATACCAAGCGACCACTTTCGCGACAAAAAAGAAAGCAATGCACGCAAGGCGTCTGCGATAATCATCACATTATATCCGGACAAAACGACGATATGAATGAGCCCCGAGCGAATGAAGTCATCCAAGAGTGTGGATCCAAGCCCGCGCGTTCCTCCCGCAATCAATCCACCAGCAAGTGAGGATGACGGCTCCGGCAATGCCCTATCAAGCGCTCTTAAAAACGCAGACTTTGCACTCGCCAGAGAATTGTATACATATGCCATCACGGAAGTTGGTGGCGTTACACTGCGCACGCTTGCGTACGGCAAAATGGCAAACACTCCTTTGCCGGAGAGATATTTTTCATAGTGAAATGTGCGCCTGTACTTTGTACGAAACGGAGCGGGCATGGAAAGTTTTCCGCGCAACACCACATGCGAACCGTAGGAAATATTCCGCGCAAGCGAAGTAACGGCAAGTATGCGCGTGTGCGCACCGTGCATGAAAACAGAAACAATAAAACGTTGTGTGGTGTCGCGCTTGTCCGGCACACTCACCACAATTCCCGACACCGTTACCTTCTCTCCGATGTCTTGCACAAATGCGTGCGGAAGTGCAGTTGGCTCAAGCGCGGTACGTGCCATACCAAGCGCGACGAAACATAACAGCACGCCGAATAAAATATACACACTGCGTCGCGCAAAAAACCACCCTCCGAAAAATACAAAAGAAAGTATCAATATCACCCCGATATAAGGTGTTGATAGTGCGTATATACTCTCAAGAAAAATTCCAATTATAAAACCAATTCCTATGGCAAAAAACAATCTTCCCGACATGGATTTGTTATTCTCCTCTGTTCATTGCTTCGTTAGCGAGGCGGTCTGCGATTTTATTTTTTGTGCGCGGCACGTGTGTAAAAGAAACTTTCCCAAATGAAGAAATAAGTGTGGTTAACCTTGAATATTGGATACGCAGTACCGGATTTTTCACTCTATATATTCCTTTCATTTGCTTGACCACCAGTTCGCTATCCATATGGATATTTATAACCGCATCACTGCGCTCTTGCTTAGACAATATCTTAATGAGCATTTCGCTCATAAGAATAATCGCTTCGTATTCTGCAAAATTATTTGTACGCACACCAAGATATGCCGACACGGTGGCAAGTGTTTTTTCGTGCGAGTCTTTTGCTATTGCTCCGGCACCTGCAACACCGGGATTTCCGCGCGAGCCCCCATCTGCGTAAACTGCAATATTCATGTGTGTTCAGTATAGCAATTTATACTATATAACGTTACCCGATGGAAATGATACGCAGACGAGGTGTATTGCGATATAGAAAAGTATCCATTTCAACGTGAGCGAGAAACGTAATATTTGAAGGTGGTGTAAGTTTTTCAAGCTGTGAACGAAGCTCCCCGGCAACAAAAAAAGCAACTGCCTCAAGTGGTGTGCCGTTTCTTGAAAGTGTAAGTTTCATATGCTCATTATTTTTCCCAAATTTTTTAATAGCTTTTACTGCAGTTTCATGGAACAACCACGCCGGTTTTGGATTTCCTTCTCCAAACGGAGAAAACGGTGCAAGGTCTTCAAGAAGAGTTTGCGTAACGTCTTGCGCAGTGAGTCGCCCATCAGCGCGCTGTGCTTCGCACAGCGCGCTGATGGGCTCCGTCATACATAACCGATACGCTCTTAAAATTTTATCCGACAAAGAAACAATCGCATCACTGCGAACAGTAAAAGCTCCCGCCATGGCATGTCCTCCGAAACGAACAAAGGTATCAATGGTCGCATCCATAATTGAGAGTACCGGCGTTATGCCCTCAGAACGACACGAGCCTTTCAAAGTTCCATCTGCTTCTTTCCCCCACAAAAAAACGGGGCGTTCATATTCTTTCGCAACACTACTTGCGACAAGCCCCAGAAGTGCGGGGCTCCAATCACAATCTCCAACCACAATCACTTCCGGTGGCGTGTACGATTCACCACCACCAAGTTTAGCGCGTACCGCGCGAGTGATTGCTCCTGAAGCACTGCGCCGGCTGCGATTCGCCGCTTCAAGTTTTTTGGCGAGCTCTTGAGCTTGCACATCATCGTCTGTTGCAAGAAGTTCAAATGCATCCATGCCGGTGCCCATGCGCGACGCGGCATTTATGCGCGGAGCAAGTGAAAAAGCGATATCATCTTCGCAAAGTGTTTGCTGTCGTACGCGCGCCACACCGCAAAGAGCTCCAATTCCTTTGCGCGGTGATTTATGCAACACCGTTAATCCATAGCGAGCCAACACACGGTTCTCTCCGGTAAGCGAAACCATATCTGCAATAGTCGCGAACCCAACCATATCAAGTAGCCATTTCTCCCAACCCTCGGGAATATTTTCACGCCCGGCAAAACCGTGCGCCAATGTTGCCACCACTAATTTCCACGCAAGCCCCGCACCGCACAATTCACGAAACGGATATGTCTCACCGGATTGCTTGGGGTCAACAATCACGAATGCGTCGGGAAGCACGTCGCCGGGTTCGTGATGGTCGGTAACGATGACGTCCATGCCGAGCTCCTTTGCAAGTGCGATGGCTTCAACATCGGTGATGCCGGAATCAACAGTGATAAGAAGCGACACACCCTCATCGGAAAGTTTTTTAACACCGGAAGTGTTCACACCATATCCCTCCAAATGTCTGTGTGGAATATAGTTTGTAAAATGCGCTCCAACTTTTTTTAAAAAATCATGCAAGATGACACCGCCGGGAATACCGTCCGCATCGTAATCACTCCACACCGCGATGTATTCATTTTCATCAATGGCACGCGAGAGGCGCTGTGATGCCTCTGGCATATTGAGCATGAGCATCGGGTCATATGTGTGTGCGTCATAGGAAGGATTAAGAAATGTATCCGCCTCTTGCGCGCTAGTTACACCTCTGCGTGCCAAAAGTGCTGCGGTAATATCATCATACGCATTGAGCTCTTCGCGCAACGCATCAGCAATCGGTTTATGCAACGCAGACATAAAATATGGCGCGTTGTCCCGCGCGTGGTAAAGAGGTACACTTTTTATATATGGAAGAAAGTATTTTCATGAAAATAATCAAGCGGGAAATACCCGCGGACATCGTGTATGAAGATGATACCACAATCGCATTTCTTGACATCAATCCGATTGCGCCGGGACATACACTTGCGGTGCCGAAAAAACAGGTGCGAAATATTTTTGATGTTGATGATGAGACACTTTGCACACTTATGCGCACGGTGCGCCACATCGCCACACCGATTCGCGAGGCACTTGGTGCCGATGGCATGAACATTAGCATGAACAACGAACCCTCTGCGGGACAAATTGTTTTTCATATGCACGTACATCTTATCCCGCGATATCAAAACGATAAGCTTGTCATGTGGCCACCGGGAAAAGCCACCTCGGAAGAGTTACGCACCGCCGCGCAAAAGATACGCGCAAGGTTTTTATAAGCAATAGCCAGCTTCTGTACAACCCCCCCCGGGGGGGGTTGGGCTTAACTCACACACTTCCCTCTTGAGATTGCAAAATCGCTTCAATACCCGGAAGTGTCCCATGTGTTAAAAAGTCCAACATGGCACCTCCGCCCGTAGAAATAAATGAAAAGTGTTCGGCGATGTCAAGCTCTTCAATAGCGGTTATGGTATCGCCACCACCCACAATGGAACGCGCACCACTTTGTGCAATGGCAGACGCAATTGCTTTGGTACCTTCGGTAAACCCACTTTCATAATGCCCGAGCGGTCCGTTCCAAAGAATCGTCTTTGCATTCAAAGCAAGACGTGAGAACTGCTTTTGCGTATCCGGACCGGCATCAAGTATTGATTCATCTTGGTGCACATCGTCCACTTTAGCAACGCGCGCACTCGGGCGCTCCGCGCCCGAGTGCGCGACATATGCGTCAATGGGAAGCACGAGGTGTTTATTTTTTAAGAAAGCGTTTATTGCGACATTGTCCGCACCCGAAACAAGAGAAGTACCAAGTGTGTATCCTTTCGCTCCAAGAAAATCATTTGCGAGTGCCCCACCGACAAACACATTTTCATATAGCGATAATAATTTTTTCAACACCGGCTCTTTCGTGGAAAATTTCGCTCCGCCGATGATGGCAAACGCCGGATGCTCTGGGGTTCGCGCGATTGAAAGCTGGCGTATTTCTTCATCAAGTAAAAATCCCGCATACGATGGAAGAATAGCCGGCACGCCCACAATGGAAGCGTGCAAACGATGTACCGTATCAAACGCGTCTTGCACAAACACATCTGCAATTTGTGCAAGCTCTTTTGCAAATTCAGGACTGTTCTCAACTTCCCCACTGTGTCTGCGCAAGTTTTCAAGCATCAATATGTCGCCGGGATAAAGCGCGCGCGCTGCCGCGCGCGCGCGCTGTCCGACAGATTCTTCGCAGAAAGAAACATGTCCCAGTTTTTTTGAAAGTGCCCTATACACCGGAGCAAGTGTCTCGTTTGGGTCTCTGCCGATATGCCCGCACACAATCACTTTTGCCCCGGCACGCGCAAGAAATTCAATCGTCGGAATAGCGCGACGCAAACGAAAATCATTTGCCACTTCTCCGTTTTCTATCGGCTCATTCAAAGGAGCTCGCACCAATACTGGCACATTATGTAAAAGTTGGATATCCTTAACTGTTCGCATATATATTTTCATTATGAAAGTACTTTCACTAATGCTTGAAAACTTTCCGGTTGCGTTGCCGCATGCCCAATGAGAAAACCATCAATGCCCGTACCCTCGGCCAACATACGAGCGTTGTCCGGCTCAACCGAACCGCCATACAATATACATGTTCGCTTTGACGCATTGCCTGACAACACATCGGAAAGTACTTTGCGCAGATACAATATCATTTCCGTAAGGTCCGAAGAAGTAATCGCCTCTGATGCCGTCTTTCCTATCGCCCATATCGGCTCATACGCAAGTATCACTTTCGCGCGGTCCTTATGTGAAAGCAGTGTGAGTGCGGAGAGTATTTCCTCGCGCACAAATGAAAGATATTGTGCGTCTTCATTTCGCTCGTGTTCCCCAACACACAATATGGGAATAAGACCTTGCCCGATGCTGTGTTGCATCTTCTGCGCAACAATTTCATTTGTATCACCGGCAGCGCGCCGTTCCGAATGCCCGACAATGGCGTACGATGCGCCGGCGCTGTGCGCAGCGCCGGCGGTTACCTCTCCCGTATGTGCACCCGAAGCATCAACTGAAACATCCTGCACGCAAAATAATACCTTTGAGTGATTTGCATACGCCAACATTCCAAGAAATGGGGAGGGCGGGGCAAGCAATATCTCATGCTGACCCGCATAGCGCGAAGCAAGGCGTTTGGAAACCACAAATAATTTCTTCGCACGCTGGGCTGTTTCCACATACGCTTTCCAATTTGCTACAATAAACATTACCTGCATTATACACCACTGCGCATGTACATAGGCACTACATCAAAATAAAATCATAGCCGGCACATTGAGGTCATGACCTCAATGTGCCGGCACTCGCCCCACCTGATGGAAGTCAGACTTCCATCAGGTGGGGCGAGTGCAAAATTCGTACACTATTACAATACAAATCCTTTTGAATTTTTTAGAAAAAAGCCCCCTATCAAATGTCCGAACGGAGAAACGGGGTCGGGAGCCGTTTCTCTACCATCGTTATACATTCCAAGAAAGACAGTACCATATTCCTCAGATTATGAGGACTGCCATATGTTAGTGAATTTGTGCAGACCGG
>DRJB01000045.1 GCA_011052355.1 Candidatus Kaiserbacteria bacterium | reverse complement strand
GGTGTTTCCGCAAACATACACATCGGTCGTATTTTCGCAAAAGAGCTATCACAAAAATATCCAAAAATGTCTTTGCATATTCCGCACCCATCACTCACCACCGACAATGCCGTGATGATTGCACTTTCCGGTTTTTATCATGCACAAAGAAAAGACTTCACAAAACAAGAAAACCTCATAGCCGACGGTAACGCTTCACTTACCCAGCAAGACGAGCTGAACCGTTAAGTAATTAGGTGAGTGCAGGCAACAAGGAAATCGTTAGCTTCAGGGCGTGCGCGATTTCTTTCGTTGCCGGAGCGAGCTGAACCGTTAAGTAGTTTCGTAACAACCCTTTATTTGCTACACTAGAGGTATATAAACCTATGGACGACGCTTTTCTTAAACCCTATAACCCGGCAGAAACTGAGCAGCGCATATATGAACTCTGGGAACAAAGTGGAATGTTCAATCCCGACAACTTGCCCGATGCTGAAACACGCAAGCCATACACCATTGTCATGCCACCACCAAATGCAAACGGCGACCTCCATGCCGGACACGCGCTTTTCATAACCCTTGAAGATATTTTAATACGTTATAAACGCATGCAAGGATACCGCGCTTTGTGGATACCTGGCGCCGACCATGCAGGATTTGAAACACAAGTGGTCTATGAAAAAAAGCTGGAAAAAGAAGGTCGCTCACGCTTCAAGATGCAACCAAAAGAGCTGTACGATGAAATATATGCTTTCACGCTTGAAAATAAAAAAAATATGGAAGAGCAGATGCGCAAGCTCGGTGCCTCATGTGATTGGTCTCGCGAAAAATTCACACTTGATGGCGACATTGTACAACGTGTACAAGATACGTTTATAAAAATGTATGAGGATAATCTCGTGTATCGTGGCAAACGCACGGTAAACTGGTGCCCCAAACATCAAACTTCGCTTTCCGATGTGGAAACTGTCGGAATGGAAGAAACAGCACCTCTCTATTATTTCAAATACGGACCATTCACCATCGCCACGGCGAGACCTGAAACAAAATTTGGTGATAAGTACGTTGTCATGCATCCCGATGATGTTCGCTACAAGAAATGGAAGCATGGGCAACAAATCAATTTAGAGTGGATTAACGGACCAATCACTGCGACTGTTATAAAAGATGAGGCGATAGACCCTGAGTTTGGTACGGGAGTCATGACAATTACTCCATGGCACGACGTAACCGACTTTGAAATTGCAAAACGACACAATCTACCTTTTGAACAGATTATAGATTGGCGTGGAAAGCTTATGCCTGTTGCGAAAGAATTTGAAGGAATGAAAATACTCTCAGCACGCCCGGAAATTATTAAAAAACTCACCGAGAAAGGACTTGTGGTAAAAATAGATGAGCAATACCAACACGTGGCAAAACGTTGTTATAAGTGCAACACCTTTATTGAACCTCAAGTGAAAGACCAATGGTTCGTAAAGATGGCGTCGCTTGCGCAAATGGCACTTGAAGCAGTAAACGAGAAACAAGTGCGTTTTATACCTGACAACTACGAAAAGATTTTCAGATACTGGATGGAGAATACACTTGATTGGAATATATCTCGTCAAATTGTATGGGGTATTCCAATTCCAGCGTGGTTTAAAAATCGTGGTACGGACAAAGAGGAATCCGTCGTATCGCATACTCGCCCCGAAGGTGACGAATGGGAATCCGATACGGACACTTTTGATACGTGGTTTTCATCCGGGCAGTGGCCACTCTTGGTTACCGGTTATCCCGATGGAAAAGACTACACAACATATTACCCTACCGATGTTATGGAAACCGGTAATGACCTCATTTTCAAATGGATACCGCGCATGATTATTTTTGGACTATACCTTGGAAAGAAAGTACCATTCCACACAGTGTATCTTCATGGTCTCGTCAACGATGCCCATGGAAAGAAGATGTCTAAATCAAAAGGTAATGTGATAAGCCCTATTACCATCACAGAAAAATACGGCACCGATGCCTTGCGCATGGCGCTTGTTGTTGGAAATACACCGGGAACAAACTTATCACTAAACCCAGACAAAGTAAAAGGGTATAAACATTTTTCAAATAAACTTTGGAATATAACTCGTTTTATTTTAGAGCGTACGCAAGAAGTTGATGATGATATTATTCTCAACGAAAAAGATGCTTCCATTTGGGAAGAGATGCGGGCACACACCACGGAAGTTACGAAACATATGGAAAATTTCTCCATACACCTTGCCGCGGAAAAACTATATCACTTTACCTGGCACAGACTTGCCGATGAAATTATTGAAGAATCAAAGCCGATACTTGAAGAAAACAATGCTGACACAGCGCGCTCGCGTAGCGCATTGTTGCGTAGAATGCTTGACCAAACACTACGCCTTTTGCATCCGTTCATGCCGTTTATAACCGAGGAAATTTGGCAAAAAATGAAACACAAAAAAGAGCCGATGCTTATGTCTGCACAGTGGATTAATACTATGGAAACCGAATAATTACTCTCATCATGTCTATCGCAACAAATATTGTTCTTATCATCTTGGGTGGCGCAGTTCCCTCGCTTGTATGGCTCTATTTTCTTTTAAAAGAAGGGTCTCGCTTCCCGCAACCGCGCAGAGTTGTTGCACTTGCATTCATTGCGGGAATGTTTGCCACACTTTTGGCGATACTTTTTGAACAATACATGCTTACGCACGGACTGAAAGGACTACGGTCAACCATAGCTGTCGGAACCATTGAGGAAACGATGAAGTTTGCACTTGCCGCGTTTATCATATTGTGGCTTCCGGTCATTAACGAGCCCATTGACTATGTTATCTATTTGATAACTGTCGCGCTTGGTTTTTCAGCGCTTGAAAATGCAATTTATTTTATACATGCGCTCTCTGTCAGTGGTGTGGCAGGTGCCGTATTAAATGATACGCGCCGATTTGTTACCGCAACACTGTTGCACATTATTGCAACTTCCGCCATTGGTTTTGCGCTGGCTTTTTCATACAAGATGCAACCATGGTCGCGAATGCTTTGGGCGGCGGGTGGAGTTATCCTCGCCATTACGTTGCACACTGCATTTGATACTCTTATAATAGGTAAAGGTGCAAAGAGTGCACTGGCACTTTTATTAGTTTGGGGTGGAGTTGTTGTAATGCTCTTCTTTTTTGAGATTCTCAAATTGCGCGAAGATGAATCATCACACATACAAACCCGTTAATTATTATTTCATCACAATCGTCTATGGCATTTTTCAATAAAAAATATTCTCTATTCAATCGTCTATCCGGCTCAATCCCTCATCATGAACAATATGATTCTTTTGAAGAAGATGACGCACAATATGAACCACATGAAGAATCTGCCGTGGTGCATACCGATGCACAGAGCGTCGGACAAGACAAAGAAAATCAAGATACGGGTGAATTACCTGTTGATGTATTTCAAATACCTGACGACATTATTATTCACGCATTTGTAGCCGGAGTACGACCGGACGAACTTAATGTTTCTATAAGCAGAGATGTTGTGGTCATAGAGGGAACACGAGCCGAACATCAAGATGTTCTTGATTCTGATTATTTCACCAGAGAGCTCTTTTGGGGTTCGTTTGCAAAAACAATCCTTCTCCCGCAGGAAATTGATGTGGATAATTCATCTGCACATTCAAAAGATGGATTACTCACCATTACTCTCCCCAAACTAGATCGTAAACGACAAACAAAACTTCGCGTAAAATCAGGCTAAATCAGCGACTCAATCTCAGCTTTTACTTTTTCAAACATCTTACTATGCCCAGTGGTATTTGGATGAAGTCCATCAACTTGATTTTGGTGCCTGGGGTCGGAATCGGACCGACGACCCTTCG
>DRJB01000044.1 GCA_011052355.1 Candidatus Kaiserbacteria bacterium | reverse complement strand
TTGGAACAATATGCCACTGAAGTGACGGAGCTTCCTTCTTATGCCGGTTTTTCTCCACGACTCTACGGGCGTGCGGTGGAAACCGAACAAGTTGAGCGTATTCTTGCCAGAGATGGAAAGAGTAACGTCATACTCGTTGGCGAAAATGGTATCGGAAAGACCATTATAATTTCAGCACTTGCGAAACGGCTCGCGCTTGGGCAATCGCTCGGTGCGATAGCATACAAGCACATACTGAAGCTTGATGTTGGTACGTTGCTTGCGGGCAGTAACAATACCTACGATATAGAAGACCGTTTCCGTTTGCTATTTGCTGATGCTCTGCGCGCCGGCAACATTATATTGTTTGTGGAAGATATTCATATGCTTTTTGATTCTTCGGGTGCCGTTGGAACAATTAATGCGGGCGAGCTCTTGCTTCCTTTTCTTACTTCTGCGCGTTTACAAATAATTGGACTCACCACGCCGGAGCACTATCACAAGACCATCGCAAAAGACCAAAGTTTATTACAGGCTTTTGAAAAAGTTGAAGTGCTGGAACCGACAAAGGAAAATGTGTACGCCATATTGCGTGATGTGGTGCCACACATTGAGGCGCGTGAGCGTGCGTGGATACTTTTCCAAGCAATGCACATCGCCATTGAGCTTTCCGACAGATATATAAAGACAGCTCCATTTCCAGAGAAAGCCATTGCGTTGCTTCAAGAATCTGCAGTGTATGCGCTTACCAAAAGACAACATTTGGTTACCGCTTCTGATGTGGAAGCGGTTGTAGAGCGCAAAACCGGTGTGCCACTTGGAACATCTGCTCACACCGCCGAGAGCTCCAAGCTTCTTTCTTTGGAGAATGATTTACATACTCGCGTTATTGGTCAAAACGATGCTATCTCCGTCATTGCAAATGCTATGCGTCGTGCGCGCTCAGGTATTGCGTCGGAAAAGAAACCGATAGGTGGATTTCTTTTTCTTGGGCCAACCGGTGTCGGGAAAACCGAAACGGCCAAGGCGCTTGCCACTACTTATTTCGGCTCAGAAGAACATATGATTCGTTTTGATATGTCCGAATACCAAAATAGCGATTCCTTATCAAGGATGATAGGGCATGATGATGAGAGTGGGCTACTCACCACTCAAATAATAGACCACCCATTTTCACTGGTGTTACTGGACGAAATAGAAAAAGCGCACCCGAAAATACTTGATATATTTTTGCAAGTTTTAGATGATGGTCGCTTGACTGATGCTCTTGGAAGAACTGCCGATTTTACCAATGCAATTATCATTGCAACTTCAAATGCTGGGGCTGAAATGATTCGTGAATCTGAAGTTGCTGAAGGTGGCATGCTTACCAAAGAAAAAATACTTAATCAGCTACAAGAACAAGGAGTATTTCGCCCTGAATTTCTAAACCGTTTTGATGCTATCGTCATATTCAAACCGCTCACACCATCTCAGGAAGAACAAATAGCGATGCTTATGTTTGCAGATTTAAATCGTAGGATTAAAGAAAAGGGAATCACCGTTTCGGTTGATGAAGATGCCTTGAAAAAAGTGGTGAGTATGGGCTTTAGTAAAGAGTTTGGAGCGCGTCCATTGCGCAGAGTAATGCAAGATACGGTAGAGAATATTATCGCAAAGAAACTTCTTTCCGGAGAAATTACGCGAGGAAGTACTTTTGTGCTTACAACGCAAGACCTTGATATGAATACCACGCAGATTTAATGCGTGTAGAGTCGTGTTTTTTGAACCGAGCGTTAATTAAGAACTAAATGCACCACTAAACATCACTATTTTTATAATTACTCCTATAATTACCGTTACCGTACTTATGGCAAGAAGTATAACATACCGGCAATAACTTCCCACTGTATCTATGAGAGTTTGCGAAGTTTTTGGATAGATTCCGCTATCGCTTGAGCGAGAAAGAATAAGGTTTGTATGATGGCGCTCAAAAAAATCAATGGTAATAATAGAACATCTTGTATCATCCTCAATACAAACATCGCTGATTCAGAGATATTTGGTAGTAGATGGAGTGTTATAAGTATCACAAAGAGAGCAATAGTGGCAATGATGAATATTGTGCTGACAGTTGCGCCGACATACCAGAAGAATCTGGATACTCTACCACTTTATTTTTTGTGCAAAATAGAGAAAGCGTAGAACAGCCCGAGAGTATTGATAGAAAGTGATATTATTATTAAAAACAATGTTAATATAAAATTTTGTGAAAAAAATCCAAATAATAAAAATAAACTACCAACGAAAGACAACAACGGCAACAAGAGTTTCTCCTTGGTTAGTGTATGCATGAGCTCAATACTAACCGAGCGTGGGTGTGTGTCGCAATAGAAGAGTGTGTATAACCATGTCTGGTGTCATGCACAAGTTTACTAACATATAACACTCCTCATAATCTAAAAAGTATGAGCGACTTCGTAAGTCAAAGCGACTTACGAAGTCGCTCATCGGTATGGGGTGGTGGACGCGTACAGGTTCTTGACCTTTTTGCGGTGTACCTGTAGTCTATATATAACGCAATAGTATGTCGCGGGTACGTTATGTGTCTTACGCGGATATGCACGGCGCGTTAACATGAGGGAAATATATCCTTTTATTAATTTAAGTAACAATTATAAACGCTTATGGCAGTAGAATTTGATCGTAGCAAACCGCATATGAACGTGGGAACCATTGGTCACGTTGATCATGGTAAAACCACTCTTACTGCGGCAATCCTAAACGTGCTGAAGCTAAATGAGGGCGCAGGCTACTCAGCACGCAGTGAGAAAGTTGAAAACATTGATAACGCCCCCGAGGAAAAAGCGCGTGGTATTACCATCGCGCTTCACCACAGTGAATACGAAACACCTAATCGTCACTATGCACACGTTGACGCACCCGGGCACGCCGACTATATCAAAAACATGATTACCGGCGCGGCGCAAATGGACGGAGCGATACTCGTCGTTGCCGCAACTGACGGAGTAATGCCCCAAACACGTGAGCACATCCTTCTTGCAAAACAAGTCGGAGTTCCGAAACTTATTGTGTTCCTCAACAAAATTGACATGGTTGATGAACCGGATCTCATTGACCTTGTTGAAGAAGAGGTGCGAGAAATCCTTACAAAACAAGGATTTGACGGTGAAAACACTCCCATTGTTCGCGGTTCCGCTTTGAAAGCTCTTGAAGCGACATCTGCGGATGATGAATGGGCTCAAGGCGTGAAAAAGTTGGTTGATACCATGGATGAATATTTCCCCATGCCAAAACGTGACCTGGACAAGCCGTTTCTTATGCCCATTGAAGACATCTTCTCAATTGAAGGGCGCGGCACAGTGGTAACCGGTCGTATTGAGCGCGGTGTTATTAAAATAGGTGGAGAAGTTGAAATTGTCGGTATTAAAGACACAGCCAAAACAACTGTTACAGGTATTGAGATGTTTAACAAGCAACTCCAAGAAGGTCAGGCTGGCGATAACGCCGGAATTCTTCTGCGCGGAACAAAGAAAGAAGATGTTCATCGTGGACAGGTTCTTGCAAAGCCGGGAACACTTAATCCGCACGTTGAGTTTGAGGCTGAGGTATATGTTCTTAACAAAGATGAGGGAGGACGAAGCACTCCATTTGTTTCAAAGTACAAGCCACAGTTTTATATCCGCACAACGGATGTAACAGGTGAAGTTACTTTGCCGGAAGGAAAAGAAATGGTCATGCCGGGCGATACCGTTACGTTCAACGTGAAGCTTATAGCACCAGTCGCCATTGAAGAGAAACTACGCTTCGCTATTCGTGAAGGAGGAAAGACTGTCGGAGCCGGAGTGGTAACGAAAATTATCGCATAGTAGATGCGATACATAAAAAGTACATTAACATAAGAGCAATGACAACCGTTACTAAAAAAACAAAGAAGGAGGTGAAGAAATCAACGCCGGAAACGGCTGTGCGCGAACCGCGGTTACGCATCCGCATTCGCGCGTATGAACACAAAGTGCTTGACCTTTCCGTTAAGCAAATTATGGACACCGCGCAGCGATTTGACGCAAAAACAATCGGTCCCGTTCCGCTCCCGACAGAAATAAAGCGCTGGACGGTAAACAGGTCAACCTTTGTCTATAAAGACGCACGAGAACAGTTTGAAATGCGCGTGCACAAACGACTGATTGACATATTGAATCCGTCTCAGAAAGTTATTGAGGCGCTCACCAATCTGAATCTTCCGTCCGGAGTCACTATTGATGTAAAGATGAATGCATAACAGAGTTAGTCTTGGTCATTCACCTAAAAACCACCCTATGCGGGGTGGTTTTTAGGTGAATGACCAAAGTTTGAAAAGAATCATCTTGTGATACAAAATTGAAAAGCAAAGGCGCCCCCGATCTTTTTTGGATGGAAAAAGTACGCGTACGTCTGCCGGGGTATTTGCATTTTCCGTATAATGCGGTATTCTCTTTACATAAGCCGCCTGCGGCTTTTTATTTATCACGCATGAAATTTATCCTAGCCAGAAAAGTGAGCATGACGCAAATCTTCACCGATGAGGGGAGAATGCGCGCCGGAACCATTCTGAAGACCGGTCCGATTGAAATCACTCAAGTTAAATCCTCTGAAAAAGACGGCTATACCGCCGTGCAGGTTGGGTTTGACACACAGAAACCGCAACGCCTTTCCAAGCCGGTTCTTGGACACCTGAAGGGCAAAGCATTCAAAGTGCTCAAGGAGTTTCGTCTTGGTCTTGACGATACGTCTGCGTATTCCATCGGTGATGAAATCACCGCAGATATTTTCTCAGTGGGTGACAAAGTACGAGTCGCAGGTACTTCCAAAGGAAAAGGTTTCGCCGGTGTGGTGAAGCGATACGGTTTTCATGGCGGACCTCGTACACATGGTCAAAAACACTCGGAACGAGAGCCGGGCTCCATTGGCGGTTCGGGAGGTCGCGCCGGAGGTCGTGTTGCCAAAGGTATTCGCATGGGGGGCAGGATGGGTAGCGACCGCATAACAACCGATGGGCTCACCGTACTTGCCGTTGACTCAAAACTTGGCGAGATAATAGTTTCAGGCGCGGTTCCCGGCTCGCGTGATTCGCTGGTGGAAATCGTTTCCCTATAATTTTATTATGACTGCTACCGCAACAAAAACCGATACAAAAGCAAAAGTACGTGTTGCCGATGTGAAAACCGCCGGGACTCCCAAACGCAATACTGATGCGTTGTCGGTGCCTGTGTACACGATGAGCGGGAAAACCGCTGATACTATTTCACTCCCGGAAGAAATATTCGGTGCGCCGTGGAAAAATGATCTTGTACAACAAGTCATCGTTGCAGTTCAGGCGAACGCGCGAACCCCTATTGCGCACACTAAAACACGTGGCGAAGTTCGCGGAGGCGGGAAAAAACCATGGAAACAAAAAGGAACAGGGCGCGCACGTCATGGGTCAATTCGCTCGCCTATTTGGCGCGGTGGTGGTGTAACGCACGGACCGCGTTCCGAACGTTCTTTCGCACAAAAAATAAATCGCAAGATGCGTTTCGCAGCACTTACTTCTGTGTTATCACGAAAGCTGAAGAGAGGTGAAATTATATTTGTTGATTCCATCTCGTTTAAGGAGCCCAAGACACAAAAAGCAAAAGAGGCTGTGCAGGCGATTGCAAAGGCATCCGGTATTCCGGAACTCTCAACACGCCGTGTTAACGCTGCCCTCATCGCACTATCAAAAAAAGATTCTGCGGTTGAAAAGAGCTTCAGCAATTTTGGTAATTTACATACGGAAGAAGTACGCAACCTAAACCCCGTGATGATACTTACATACCGTTACTTGATTATTGAAAATCCGAAAGAAATGATTAAGACATTTTCCACGCGAAGTACTTCCGCAAAAAAGCGCTCCACAATATAGAAATATGGAAATTTTTAAAAAACATACAGATAAAAAAACCATAGTCACTTCCAAGAAAAAGGCGGTAAGTAAACAAACGCCTGTTGCGAAGAAAAAGAGAGAAGTGACGCGCGCGCTGCGCGCGCGCGCAGCGCAAACCCTCATCGCTCCGTGGATGTCTGAAAAGGCGCTTATCGGTACCGATTCGGGCATATATGTATTTTCCATCCCACGTTCTGCGACAAAGCAAGATGTATCGCGCGCAATTGAGGTGGTGTATAAAGTAACACCTCGCAGTATTCGTATAGTCAATCTTCCGGGTAAGCGCGTATCGCGTCGCACACGTAGCGGTTCCGCTACTCGCTCCCGTCGCAGAAAAGCGTATGTGTATTTGGAGAAGGGAGAAACTATTCAAATCGTATAATTTTATTATGAAAACATACAAACCGGTAACAAAAAGTCGTCGCCATATGTCAACTCTGTCATACAGAGAAACTCTCTCTGGTGATAAGCCGTTGAAGAGTCTTTTGATAGGTAAAAAACGCAGAGCGGGAAGAAACGCATTCGGGCGTATTACCACTCGCCATCAAGGTGGCGGGCATAAACGTCGTCTGCGTCTTATAGATTTTATTTATAACAAGCATGATATTCCTGCAAAAATTGAAACGATTGAATATGACCCTTATCGTTCATCAAACATTGCGCGTGCGCTCTATGCCGACGGTGAGCGCCGTTATGTGATAGTTCCAAAGGGCATGAATATCGGCGATACGTTCACCGTTTCTGAAAGTGCACCCATTAAACCCGGGAATCGTTTACCAATGGAAAAAATAGCCGTTGGTACTTCCATATATAATATTGAGTTGAAAATTGGTGCCGGCGCGCGCCTGGTGCGCTCTGCGGGTACATTTGCACAACTCATCGCGCACGATGCAGGATATGTGCAAATAAAACTTCCTTCAAGTGAAATACGCAAAGTATCCGAAAAATGTTTTGCTTCTATCGGGACGGTTGGAAACGAGGAGCACAGTCTTGTAAACATAGGCAAGGCGGGGCGCTCTCGTTGGATGGGGAAGCGTCCAACGGTGCGTGGTAGTGTCATGAACCCGGTTGACCATCCATATGGTGGTGGTGAGGGTAAGCAGGGTCGCGGTATGCGCCGTGCCAAGACAAAGTGGGGCAAGCCGTCCGGGAAGGGACAGAAAACGCGTCATCCGAAGAAGGTTTCAAACATATTTATCGTTTCGCGTCGCAAAGTTGGCAAACGCCGATAGAAAAATAAAATCGCGAATAATAAGACACCCCTCCGGCGCGCTTTGCGCGCCGGAGGGGTGTCTTATTGCCAGAGGCTAAATTAATAATGTTGGTGGGAAATCTTACATGCCGTTTGCTTTTTGTGTATACTAAACCACAATGAACAATCAGCAATGGCTCGCATATATACAACAACAACTCGCTACAGGAGCCACGGAAGAGTCAATTCGGCAATCCCTTCATGATGCCGGATTGAATGACCAAACCATAAATGAAGCACTTGCTGATGCGCGCTTGCAACAGAAACCATATGATGATATTTCCAGTAAAACATACCCGATTCAAGGGCGTTGGTTTATGGGTCAAGTATCGTCTGCAATATTGTATGTAT
>DRJB01000043.1 GCA_011052355.1 Candidatus Kaiserbacteria bacterium | reverse complement strand
CCAAACGAGCGGTATATCCGGATGCCCAATCGTGTCCTATACCGCGCACATTCATAAGATTACTTCGTTTCCAAAATCGGCGTTGTTGCATACGCTTGGCGTCATCCTGCTGTTGCCAAGCGAGAAGCATGTGCACATCTTCACATTCAATATGCACATCAAATATAATTTTTTTGAGAAAGTCCGAATGAGTGCACAAGCCGAAAAATAAATCCTGCCACGAGAGCACGGGGCGCGATGATTGCTCCTGTGTTTTCTTTTGGGTGAGGCAACTACTTAGAAAAAATACTAGCCCTCCGTTTATTGTGGTGTTGGTATGTGTGTGCAGATATTCCAAAAGTGCACGCTTGAAATCTTTCGGGGAAATTCCCATACGCATAAGAATAAAAGAGAAACCACGCATTTTCAGCATTGGAAGAAGCAACTGTGAGATGTTTCCGTTTGCATAGGCGGTGGCTATCTTCATCGCTTGATAGTCAAGAAAATCGGCGATGTTTTGGTCGGACGATGTGTGCGGTGGCACCATGTCAAGATATGTTTCAAAGAAAATTGTGTACACCCAGAGCACGTATGTCGTTGCCACTGAAATAATCATAAGGTGCCACCAGTTCGCATAACCGATACCCGCGAACCATAACCCAACAAAAACAAGCGTAGCGATTGCTCCGACAATAACTATCGGGCGCAATACTTTGGGAGATATAATCCGCCCAATGGTGACAGCGCGATAAACTCGTGTTCCTTTGGGATTAAAATATACCATGACGTAAAGAGGTAAAGATGCCAGAAAGTGATGAAAACAGATGAGGGAACGAAATAGAAAATTCCGGCTCATGAGAAAAAGCAAAGAACAGTAAAAACGGTATAGTGAACCACAGAAGCAACCACAAAATACCAAGCATCGCTATGAGCACCTCAATGAGAAGCCCCGCGATGATGGTGATGGAGCGAATAAGGAAGCCAACGATTCGCGACAAAGTATTTATAATAATCGTGCCGAAATATCTCTCTATGTCCACACCACCACCATACACTTCAAAATCGCGATGCCAGTAGGCAAACAATGTGTGTAGGTGACGCGAAATTGAAAAGAAATTAAAATTTGCAATCAAGAAGTTGTCGGTAATTGCGATGATGTTACGAGGAGACAATACTATATACCACCACAAAAAATCCAGTGCAACGTTGCCACTGTGTACGCGTGGTGATGTTACGGAAGTTGGCATGAAAGGTTTTGGTGAATTATCCATAAAGTTCTAACGGCTATTACATAGTATAACCCAGTGCGAAGCATAAGAATATAAAAATAAACACACTAGCGTGTGGATTTTGGATTACACGATGGACCGAACCCCCGCCCCCAGTGAAAGCCCTGCGGGCTTTCACTGGGGGCGGGGGCATCCGCGCACACTTTTCAAATGCCTAACTTATTTTCTATTTGCAACTATGTCCTCTGCAACATTTCCAGGAACCACATCATAATGATCAAACTCCATGGTCATGGAGCCCCTGCCCTCCGTCATAGAACGCAATATGGTGGTGTATCCAAACATTTCCGAAAGTGGCACTTTTGCATGTACCGCTTTATTCATACCGCGGTCTTCCATGCCTTCAATAAGCGCACGCTTCCCGGAAAGACTTCCCGTAATATCCCCGATAAATTGCTCCGGCATTATTACTTCCACACGCATAATCGGCTCAAGCAAAACTGCTTTCGCTTGCTTCGCGGCTGTTTGAAAAGCCTGCGATGCCGCAATCTTAAACGCTATTTCCGATGAGTCCACCTCGTGATAGGAACCATCATAGAGATCTACAGAAATATCTACCATCGGATACCCGGCGACCACACCTCTGTCCATCGCTTCACGAATTCCTTTCTCAATGGCGGGAATATATTCCTGCGGAATAACACCTCCTTTTATATTGTTAATGAATTCAAAGTGGTCTTCCCTCTTTACATTGTTTGGGATTTTAGCTCCTTCTTCAATCGGCTCAAGTGGCTTCACACGAATTTTCACATGCCCATATTGACCGCGTCCGCCGGTTTGTTTGATATATTTATTTTCCACGTCCGCAGTACCGCGAATGGTTTCGCGATACGCAACTTGTGGCTTACCCATATTCGCCTCAACATTAAACTCTCTTCGGAGGCGGTCAACAAGAATTTCAAGATGGAGCTCACCCATGCCCGAAATGATAGTCTCCATTGTTTCAGGGTCAGCGGCAACCTGAAATGTTGGGTCTTCATCGGAAAGTTTGTGCAATGCTGTTCCCAGTTTTTCTTGGTCAACTTTTGTTTTCGGCTCAATACGCATAGACACCACCGGCACGGGAAAAATTATTTCTTCAAGAAGAATCGGTGCGTCTTCACTGCAAAGCGTGTGAGATGTTTTTGTGTCTTTAAGACCAACCGCGGCGGCGATTTCACCGGTAAATACTTTTTTGACCTCTTCGCGCTTGTCTGCCTGCAAACGCACGATGCGTCCGACGCGCTCTTTCATATCAAGATTTGCATTGTACACGTACGTTCCCGATTCAAGCGTTCCAGAGTATACTCGAAAAAATGTAAGGGCACCGACAAAAGGGTCAGTCTGGAGTTTGAAAGCAAGTGCGGTGAATGGCTCATCATCGGATGCCTTTCGCTCCACTTCTTCTCCGTTTCTTGGGTCAATACCTTTAACTGGCGGAAGATCTTTTGGCGACGGGAGATAATCAACAACCGCGTCAAGAACAAGCTGTACTCCTTTGTTTTTTAATGCGGAGCCGATAAAAACAGGGAATATCTCATTTGCAATAACCGCTTTTCTCAGCACCTTCTTCAGCTCATCAACAGACGGTTCATTCCCCTCAAGGTATGCACTCATAAGATCCTCGTCTTGTTCTACGATACGTTCAATAAGTTCATCATGATATTTTTTGGCATCTTCTTTTAGATTTTCCGGAATAGAACTGGCAATAATTTCTTCACCCATGTCTCCTTCAAAATGAAATGCCTGCATAGTGAGCACATCAACCATGCCTTCATACCCACTTTCCTCGCCTATTGGTATGTGCATACGCACCGCCCTTTTTGAAAGATTATTTAAAATACTTTCATAAGAACGTTCAAATGATGCTCCTGTGCGGTCAAGTTTATTAATAAAACAAAGTCGCGAAACATGTGCTTCGTCCGCATAACGCCAGTTTGTTTCCGACTGCGGTTCAACTCCGGCAACACCATCAAAAATAACAATGGCTCCGTCTAACACACGCATTGACCGTTTTACTTCGGCGGTGAAATCAATGTGCCCCGGGGTATCAATGATATTAAAACGATATTTTTTTGCCGGGTCTTTTTTATCCGGCTCGGTGGTTTTGCACCAGAAGCAGGTGATGGCGGCGGCGGTGATGGTAATACCGCGCTCGCGCTCTTGTTCCATCCAGTCGGTGGTGGTTTCGCCCTCGTGCACTTCGCCGACTTTATGTTGCGAGCCGGTATAGAAAAGTACGCGCTCAGACGTGGTTGTTTTGCCCGCATCAATATGCGCGATAATACCGAAGTTACGCACCTTTTCCAAAGGATAATCTCTATTCATAAATAAATATTAAAAAATAAAAGCCACCGGGGCGTTACATACATAATATCCCAAACGATATAAAATGCAACGAGAAGGAATAATTTTGCATATATTCTCAAAAAGAATATGATGTTCTCAGACATCCTGCACAAACGAAAGGGGGTCGCCATGAGCGCCATTGAAGAAATGCTTCTCAAGAATGAGTTCTTGCCGGTGGAACAGAAACCGGTGGTGAAATTTTTAAGACGATTTT
>DRJB01000042.1 GCA_011052355.1 Candidatus Kaiserbacteria bacterium | reverse complement strand
AGTGATGGGTGCGGAATATGCAAAGACATTTTTGGATATTTTTGTGATAGCTCTTTTGCGAAAATACGACCGATGTGTATGTTTGCGGAAACACCTCCACCAAGCACGAGAGTGTGCGCATTTGTTTCTTCAATTGCGCGCGCAGTTTTTGAAAGTAGCACATCACCGACAGCTTGTTCAAATTCA
Organism: Candidatus Kaiserbacteria bacterium; assembly: GCA_011052355.1. Lineage (GTDB taxonomy): Bacteria > Patescibacteriota > Minisyncoccia > Phycocordibacterales > Phycocordibacteraceae > C7867-001. The sequence goes on along the minus strand of DRJB01000042.1, from coordinate 2,671 downwards.
TACGCGAGATATCTTTTTTCTTTTTCGGTTAGAGCACCCACAGGAAATCCTTTTGTAGGATTTCCTGTGGGTGCTCGGGTAACTGTATTTTTTATCGCGTAGAGAACCGCAGTCTTCAGCCCGGAAAAAGAAAAGTCGCATGTGGTGTCGGCAATCATGGGGCGGGGAAGCTCAAAAAGTTTTTCTTTATTTTTATCAAGTCGCACTTCTTCCGCGATTTTTGAAATTTCCGGTCCGCCCGGATAGGGAAGCCCCAACATTCGCGCAACTTTATCAAACGCTTCACCAACAGCGTCGTCGCGTGTTTGCCCGATTAGTTCATAAGACAGCCAGTGACGCATAAGCACCAGCTCGGTATGTCCTCCTGAAATTAAGAGCGCAAGCACCGGCAACGTAATCTTTTCAATTTCCAATTCTGTGTCGCTTACACGTTTTGCAAGTGCCGAAAAAATATGTCCTTCCATGTGATTTACCGCGACAATCGGTTTTTTCCATGCAAGTGACAGCGCGCGCGCAAAATTTACCCCAACCCAAAGAGCGGGTGAAAGCCCTGGACCAACAGTCACGGCGATTGCATCAATGTTAGGCACGCCAACCTCTGTTATAAAAATAAGAAATTGCTCCGTGAGATCCGGTTCCCTTTCAAGAATGTTTTTAATATTTTCGCGAATATCTTCTGAAATAATATGACCGACAGGATGTGCCATGTTCGCCTCCTCAAGCGCCCTGCGTGTTAATGGTACGATATTTTTCGCATGCTCGCGCTTTGCGAGTGCCGGGAATACGCCACCGTATTCCCGATGAAGTTCTATTTGTGAGAAGAGAGCGTTCCCTTTAATGATAAAGCGTGCCGAGGATATATCTCCACTTCCCTCAACAATGGCAATGGCGGTTTCATCACAGCTGGTTTCAATGGAGAGTATTTTCATCTTCTTTTTCCGCTGTTTTCCATGGGATTGGTGTACCCCATGGAATACGAAATGCCGAAGCACACTGGTGTCCGTTTCCACCATATTTGCGCGCAAGTATGGTGGTATCAAAGCCATCAACACCGCGAAGTGATACATGCAGTCCGTCTGCGGTAGGACGCACCATAAGAGCAAATGGTGGTTGTTTTTCAGCGAGCAGGTGCCCGATATAATCTGTAAATGCTTGAAGTACGGTTCCCGAAAGATAACAGGTATATCCCTCAAATTCAACCATGTCTGCACTTGAGGCAATATGTTCCATAAGTGCGTCGGTATGTTGTGCGTATATTTTTCCGAGGCTGATTATCTCTTCGCGAGTTTCCGGTTTCTCAAGTTCTGAAATAATTTCGTCCCAACGCTCAAATGTATATGGTTCAAGAGTTAAATATGCATTGAGTGCTCTGGTATCTTGCAGTTTAAAACGGAATAAATCGTAATCTTCCAAATAAGGAAAAAGAAATGGCATGGGGGTATTCGGGTGAAAATATTTCCACGTAATTGTTGCTCCGGATTGGCTTGAGTCAAAAACTCCCGGAAAAGAGGTGGCAACTGATTTTGTTCCCTCATGATGATCAAGTACGGTAATTGATGATGCGGTTTTCGCGAGCTTATCCATATTTTCTTGGTCATAACAAAAATCTACGAAGTACATATCGCGCCCATCCATGTTGTTTGGTATTGGTTTGCCATAATGTAATGGAATATATTCAGCAGAGTCGCCAAATTTTTTCCATGCGGCATAAGCTCCACCAAATCCATCAGGGCATTTGCCATGATACAGTATTACAATTTGTTTTTCGTGAGTCATATATTTTTTCGTGCTTGTTTCCATGCATAAAATGCGACAGCTGTGGCGGATGCGACATTTAATGATTCGCACTGTTGCTCTATGGGAATAGAAAGTAGCACGTCGCAAAGCTCGCTCGTTTTCTTTCGTATACCGGCGCCTTCATTTCCGGCGACAAAAACAGTGGGCGCATCAAATGGTTCATTGTTAAGTTGTTGCGTACCTGCTCCGTCTAGTCCATATATCCAAAACCCTGCTTTTTTGAGCATACGCAATGCATGATTAACATTTGCAATATATATAATCGGTACTTTAAACACCATTCCGGCAGATACTTTGATAACTGCCGCCGTTATACCCGCCTGATTGTATCGCGGTATTAACACGCCACCTATACCAAATGCAGCGGCACTTCGTATTATTGCTCCAACGTTGTGTGGGTCCTGGATTTCATCCAAAAGAACAAGCGCCGGGTGCGTGCCTGTGTCAATGTTAGAAAGAAACTCATCAAGAGAAATACTCAAAAGAGATGCGTCAATGAGTGTGATGACACCTTGGTGCACCGTCTCCCGGCTTACGAACCCCGCTTCGCGTGCGCGAAGCGGGGAGGTTGATATATTATTTTCCTCAAGTAATGTTTTAATGGGCGCGTCTTTAAAGCTTGGGTCCAAGAAAACTTTTTTAACCGCTCGCGGATTTTCCCGGAGCGCTTCAGAGAGCACGTGCTTTCCGTACGCATATATTTTTTCTTGTTTTGTGCCATCTTTATCTTTCATGTGCTTTCATTCAACCACGCCTAAACCCGTTTTGTCAAAAACTTGTGTGCTGTATTTTATCTGCATATTGTGGATATTTCTCGCGTAGCTTTTCTCTGTCTGCAGTGGTGAGACTTTCAAGATTAAGATCGTCACCAATT
>DRJB01000041.1 GCA_011052355.1 Candidatus Kaiserbacteria bacterium | reverse complement strand
TCATCCTTTTTAAAAGTGTCATTTGCAAAAAGACCAAGTCCGGCAGAAGAACGCCCAACACGCACACGGCGACGATTTTTCTCATTCAGTGGTGCAGGTGTTTCAGTTTTCATATTTTATACACAATCACTCTATTAAAAACACCTGCCTATTTTTTGCCAGTACAATCAAAAAACAAAAGCTTATAAAGCATACCTTCTCCAATGTAAAATTTGCTACTTCCACAATACTTCACATAAGACTTTTTATCAAAATGTCTGTGAATAACAGATACAATATAATTGCTCGTGGGAATATATTTGCCCTGTGGATAAGTTTGATTTTTCCAATAAATTTTGATATTCTTTACTGAAGCAAGTAATTCCCCGAATGTGAGACTCCGTATGGTTTCTCTATATAGCGTTCGGGGTTTTGCCATTTCTATGGAAAAAGCGGGTTTTCTTCAATAACATCTTTCTTAAAGAGATTGTAATAACCACCATCCCCACTTTCATCTAAAAATATATACGCCATAGTTATTTTATAAAACAATAACATATTCCTTTTTCCACATATGTGCTGGTGAGTATGAATGCGTGTCATTTTTTTAGTTCTAATACTTCACCTTTTGCGCTGACAGATATCTCGTCTCCTGTCTTCAGAATTTTCGTAATATCCTTAATACCCACTATACAAGGGATTTTGCGTTCGCGAGCAAGAATTGCCCCGTGAGAAAACTCACCACCCTCTTCAATTAGAATTCCCGCAATACCTTTCGGTAAAAAGGACACACACTCCGGCGAAAGACTCCTAGCAACAAGAATATATCCATTTGGAATATTATGCATATCGGTATACACATTGTACACATATACCGACCCTGATATTTTACCCGAATATATTCGTTTACCATATAATTCACCATCATAGTGAAAACTCTTTAAACCTGCAAATATTTTTTCTTTCATCAATTTCTGCGCTCGTGTGCCAATATAAATCTCATCTTGATAGTACACAAATATTTTCTTGCTGCGGCGGCGCAGCGTGTTTGCGGCAACAAATACACCAGTGATAATCTCCTTTTTAGTTAGAAAGTCAGTGTAGTAGAATTCTCCGGCAGGCCCACCAACAGCAGTTTCTCTTTCTGATAAAATATGAGAAAAAATATTATGCGATATTTTTTCTCCAACAATGCGCGCACGAACTACTTCTTTCTCTAACCATTTTGGAAGCACCACCCCGCGCGCGCGCAGGTCAAGAAGTACATAAAGAACACCCATAAATGGCCACGCCCGTTCAAGCACATCAAAAATCTCAAAAGATGACCGCTCTAAAAAAGCTACTGATTTCATTTCATCCACCAGTTTCATATAGTGTTGCAGCGCTTTTATAAATAACTCTGGGTTATCTCTATAAAAATCAAGCAATACTATTGGTTTATTTCGTATGTCATCTTTATGATAGTACACATCAACGCCGGAGTTTAATTTGTGTACAAATATTGGATCGGCTACAGCGTTTATACCGAGAAGTTTTTTTGTATATCGTTCTGATGCAGCCCAAATCTCAGTCACAAGAAAAGCTTGTACTTGTTTGTGCCATACGATCTTATGTGTATAGAGCCCTACTTTGCGTTTCTGTGAAATAGGCCGAACTTGTAGCAAGTTTATTTGATTTTTATACTTTGACCATTCTATAGTAACCGGCACACCAAACTGTTTCTCTAAAAAACTCATATTCCTTGATATTGTTTTTGCGTCTTCTCGCGACAAAAGCATCCGTGCCCCACGCGACCGACTCATTTTTCTTGAAATAAGTTTCCGAGCAACAAAAACACTTTCTTTTTTTTGGATTTTTATTGAAGCATCAATGAGTGTGTGCCATTTCTTTTCAATAAAATATACATCTGGACTCTCTTTTCCTGATACAAGTAATTTCCCTATTCCAGAAACGGCTTCTACGGTATGCACATCTTCAAAATCAGAATTCGGATGCACAGAAAATCCCACACCGGATATCTGCGCAGGAATGAGCTCCTGTACAATAACCGCCATACCATACGAATCGTAAATGCGCTTATGTATTGCACGATAAGAAAGCGCATTATAGGAAAACATTGACGCCCACACCTTTTTAATATCCCGTTCAAGTGTACTGACCGATGCGCCGAGTATAGTCTCAAACTGCCCAGCCCATGATAATTTTATTTTATCCTCAACAACCGCAGATGACCTGACGGCAAACATATCGCCATTCAAATTTTGTGCGGCACGAATGATTTCTAAAAGAATAAATTTTGGAATATGCATACTTTGTACTTTACGCATTGCAAATCGTGCAGCCAGCGCAATATCTCTTCTATCATTAAAATCTGTCTTATAAATGCGTTGAAATACTGCGATATAAATATCGTTCGCAACAAGCGTTGCATCAAAAACATATGCAGGTACAACAAAACCACGCGGTATCCGCATCTGTGTATTCCTAGCAAACTCTCCCAAAAGAGCTGCTTTATTGCCGACAGCCATTCGGTTGTCTCGTTTTATATTTTGTAATGATAGTATATGTTTCATCTTTTTAAGATCTCTAACTTACATTAAAGACCTTAAAAAGATGGTCATCTCTCGCGAGAGATGACCATAAACCTTTTTTTAAACCTATCACCTTTTAAACAAGGTTTTTTCGCGGCCATGTACATGGATTACGCTGGGGTTGATCTGCGCGTGCTCAAGCAGATATGAACCACCGTTTTTTATAATCGTATTCCAAGAAAACTTCTCGTCCTCGTACCCACCAGGCATCCCCTTGTAATTAAGAGCGCATGCCCTTAACAGGGTTGGGAGAAGTATCGCATGCCCCACTACAAGAACACACAATCCCGGTTTATCCACATCCCGTATGATCCGATCCAAATCCCCAAACATCTCTTCTGAGAGTAGGATTATGGAATGCTTCTCATCGTCGGAGATCTCTTTGTACAGATCCTCCAACGAGAGATTTCCGTTAGTTCGTGTACCATTCCACAGATACGGTGAAAGGGATTTGATGATTGTTGGTTCCATCCTCGAAGTGATGCGTGCCGTTTCCAGCGCACGCATGGCTGGCGAAGAGAAAACGAGGTCAAATTTGCCGAGATTCCTCGGCACTTGTGCGCACCCTTTCTCAGTGAGCTGACGAGTAAGGTCATTTTCACATTTCTTGCTCCGCGTCGCTTCGGCGCTTCGCAAGAACACGATACTGGAATACTTTCTTTCCATCTCACACCTCCTAATCTCGTTGGATTGTCATCCCTCGCGAGAGGGATGACAATAAATCATTTCAACTCACCAGAGGTTAATTTGCCGAAGCCCATGAAATTCATAGCTCTGGCAAGGAGCTATAGCCCGGAAAGATCCTCCTTCGGAGAGGATGACCTCTCTGATTGGAGTGCTCCAATTCAATCCCTGGGTTGCGTCCCACCCGTCCCACTCTTCCGGGTGATGTGCGTACATAGCGTCAAACTCTTCGGCGAGGGCTTGTAGATGCATCGCGTGTCCCGCCATAAGTATGCGGGAGCCAACTCCGAGACCATTTTCCCTGACACATTTCTTTATCGCCTCAAATGCCTCCATACTGATGGCGCGCACTGCCTCCATTTCCTTTTCAGAGGCGATACTATACGCCTCCACGAGAGAGCGGTTCCCTTGATTCACAAACAAATTGTCAACCGATTCCCAGTCCCCCTCCCACAAATGCGTGGAAAGGGCGTTGATGATGGTAGGATCCATTCCAGGAGCTGCAATCTTCGCAGTCTCCTTCGCCCGCATCGCGGGTGAGGAGAAAACGAGGTCAAATTTGCCGAGATTCCTCGGCACCTGACTTCTCCCCTTCTCAGTGAGCTGACGAGCAAGCTCGTCAGCAACGAAATCTTTCGCGTTCGGGTCGCGGGGCTCTGCGTTGCCATGACGAACAAATACGATTTCCATCTCACACCTCCCGTAGTGTTTCGGCCAGTGATTTAATTACCTGTCAAGCTACATCCGACAGAACCTTAACATTCTGCATAAAAATTACTAATTTTTTCATTAAAGAGCACAAAAAACCTCTATTTTAAACCGTTTTACTCGTTGTGTTTTGTAAAAAGTGTCAGAAATGTTGACATTTCCTATGTTTCCTGTATACTCCC
>DRJB01000040.1 GCA_011052355.1 Candidatus Kaiserbacteria bacterium | reverse complement strand
AGATGTGCTACATACGCACGAGTAAAACCCTCGGTACCGGGCACAATCATTTCCGGGTCAAGCGCGGTAAAATCATTTTTGTACCGATTGTTTGTAAGATGAATAAGTCCGTGACGCGTATATATCGTTCCGTGTCTTCCTTGCCGCGTCGCTGCGACACAGTCAAATAAATCCATTCCATTTTCAATACCAAGCAATATATCCCCAGGCTCGCCAATACCAAGAAAATGGCGCGGTTTTTCTTGCGGTAGCTCTTCAACCGCCGCTTGCAACGTGCCATGCATATCTTCTTTCCCAAACGAACCGCCTATGCCAAACCCATCAAAACCCATTGAGGCTATTTCCTTCGCGCTTTCTTTACGTAAATCCTCAAAACGCCCACCTTGAACGATGCCAAAAATTGCCTGCGTTTTTCTTGCGGATAAATTGCGTCGATGTGTGGCAAGTGAGCGCATTGCCCACCTGTGCGTGCGTTCCATTGCACTACGCTGGTATTCGTACCCATCGGTTGGCGCCGTACATTCATCAAATGCAAAAAATATATCCGCCCCAAGAGCATGCTGAATCTCAACTGAACGCTCCGGAGTAAAGCGGTGCAACGCTCCATCCAAATGCGATGTAAATGTTACTCCTTCTTCATCAATAATCGCCAGCTGTCCATGCTGGCTTGCGACGCTTTCATCATACACAGAAACCGCTTGTTTATTTGACATTTCAAGTCCATGTGATATTTTTGTGATGTTTTTTCCAAATGCCGCTCCAAGTGAAAATACTTGAAACCCGCCAGAGTCGGTTATGGTTGGCCCGTTCCAGTTCATAAATGCACCAACACCACCTCCCTCACGAACTATCTCATATCCGGGACGTAAATATAAATGATATGTATTTGCAAGAAGCACTTGCGCGCCAATAGCCAACATTGCCTGTGGAGATACGCCCTTAACACTCGCTTGCGTCGCTACTGGCACAAAGCCGGGTGTTTGTATTGTACCGTGCGGTGTTTTTAAAATTCCTGCGCGCGCGCCGAAGGCGCGCGCTTCAATAGAAAAGAAATTGTCCATAAAGAAAGAGTACCTGGAAAATTAGTATATTGCCTTATTTATTTTCCAATAACTCTGAAAGTTAAGATACTGTGTTGCTTGTTGTGCGATGATTATTTTTTAGGAGCGACAACATTCAAAAGCTTCACTTCAAAAATGAGTGATGCATTTGCCGGAATGGGACCGAAAGCGCGATTGCCATATCCAAGTGCCGGCGGAATAGCCAAGAGGCGTGTTCCCCCAACCTTCATACCCACAAGCCCTTCATCCCAGCCCTTAATAACCCGTCCGGCACCAAGCACGAATGAGAATGGTTTGTCACCATGCGCTGCGGAAGAGTCAAAAACTTTTCCATCGGTTAATTTCCCGATATATTGAACAGAAACGGTATCACCGTCTTTTGCAACCGCACCGGAACCCACAACGGTATCAGTGAATGAAAGTTTTTTAATCACCGGGAGAGTTTCTGAAGTAACGGATGACTTTTTCACTACAGATGATTTTCTCACAATTGTCTTTGTTGTTGGTACTGAAGTTGTTTCTGTCCGCGCTGAAGATGGCGGGGCGGAAGAAAAAAGTGAAAAGATATTTATACCGAAGAAAAATGAAATGATAACGACAATAAGTGCAATCGCGACTGCGATACTAGTGGCAATAGAAGTATTATTCATAGTATTGATTTAAAAAAATTAAAATATATAACGTTAGTGTACCTCATGTTCGCTCAATGTGGAAATTTCTTGTGTGAAATCCTCAAGCGCTTCTTTTGTTGCCCCATCAACATCCTGCACATGTTTTTGTATGAATGACATCAGCTTTTTCTCGGAAATGTCTTGGTCTAACAGCGAATAAAATTCAGTACGCACGGACGATGACATATGCAATATAAAGCGCATCATGAGATCCTCAAACAGTATAGCAGAAAACCTATCAAGAAGTTGTTCTTGTTGCTGGGGGGTGTACTCTTCCATGTGTGAAGTGGAAACAACCATGTCAATAAGTGAGCTGTACGATGAGTGTGTGTTCATGTTGAATATAATTAAAGATTTACACGTGTAGTAAATTGTGAAGGCGAAATAAATGTGCCCGTACGCAAAGAAGTACCCATTCGCTCAGCAATAGACGAACCGGTGGAGGACATATCTACCACGGAAGTATTGTGCGCACCCTCAAGCAAAATATGTGCGCCGTGATGGCTGCCAAGATATTCATACGCTATCATTGAGCGTGCATCAAAGCTCCCGCCAAAACAAACAATTTTCCCCTGCGCAGTCTCATATAAATAAGTCTGATGCGTTGGAATATTCAGGTTATGCATACCGATAAGATGTTCTGCATGTGAAGCGTGCGCGGCAATACTTTCTTGTGCGTGCGTGAGGAACTGCGCTACTGTTTCATTGTTGGAAGGTCCAACACCGGACTTTGAAACGACAGCGACAATTTGCTCATGCACTTTTGAAAGCGATGGGATATTTTTCCCATACAATATCTCAGATATGGGATGACTTACGTATTTCCCAAGCTCACTATGCAATTGGGCAATGACGTTTGAACCCGACATGTTTTCCATGTATAGTCCGGCACCTTGCGGAATGTGTGCGTGAGGTGAGGTTACTCCATGCTCTGCCGCGATTGCTCCGTGCGATGCTACAACATTTTCGCCATGCGGAGCAATGTGCGCCGTAAGCGGAAAGGCAACTGTCGTATCCGGTCCTGTTTGGTATGGTTTGAATGTTTGCGACGGTACGCCGGAGCCCACACCGCCACCTTCGGCGGCGGTGTGGGCTCCGGCTGCAAGCCCATGCACCGGAGCGCTATCGGCAACCGCCCCATGTGCAACTGAAGAATGCTTTGCCAACGCACCGACTGTTTCAGTTGCCCCATGTGATGCGGATGTGGCGGGCAATGCATCAAACGCATTATGCGGGGCGTGAGAAAAACCCGCCTTGTACACATCTGTCAAAAGCTTTTCAGTACCATATGACACCGCTGAATTTGCGCTATGTATCTCTTCTGCCAACGATGTAGACATGCCGCGTGTCGCCGATTGCAATCGGAAAACACCACTTCCAACCGCATCAACTGATGGCAATGCACTGAGCATGTCCGCGGTTCCAATTGAAACACCCGCACCTAAAATAACCGCGGTGAACATTTCGCGCCAGCTACGGCTTTTTTCAAGAGACTTCTGTGAGCCCTTCTCATATGCAACATCTAATTCTCTCATAGAGGTAGCCGAGACTGTGTCAATATTTTCGCGCGCATTTGCAAGACGTTGCGCGCGATCGGCACCTTTGGTGTGCATGAAATGTTTTCCCCTGTTCTTTGCGCCGTACGTACCCGCGGAAATTCCAACTATTGAACGAATGATATAACTACCAACAGAAGCAACAAGACCGGTGGCAACACCAATACCGGCGAAAGTGAGAATACGCAACCCACGTGCAATTCTCCGCGCAGTCTTTTGTTTCTTAATCTTTTCCACTTCCGGCAAATAATCATATGCTCTTCGCGTTATGAATCTCGCTATTTTTGCTTCCATGCGACTGTTTGCGCGCACATACCATCCTAGAACTTTTTTGAATGGATTACGCTCACGCTCCGGCAATATCTCCATCCTTTTGCGATGTGCGCGGTCAACAGTATCGCGCGTAAGCACCATACTGCTATATCTGCGCTCCACTTCTTCTTTTTGCGCTTTCGTGTAAGCAACTTTTTTAGTAACGGTTTTCCCGGATTCATCTTGCATGGTAAACGCCATACCACGCCTGTTCTCGTTCAAACGCGACGACACGGATTCGTTTACTTTGTTTGAAAAATCGGCACGAGCTTGATCATATGCGTTGCGCAATTCTTCCGCGCGACCTTTGTGCAATCCTGTTGAACGCCCCTTGCCACCAAGTCGTACCGCGCGCAAATATGCAGACTCGGCAACCAGCATTTTCGCTCTCATATCAGAGACATCTTCACGCATACGAATTCTTTCCGGAGATTCCACTTTTGCATGAGACCTCCTGCTTACATACGATTCTTTTTCATTGGTGCGCGCCGATGATCTTTCTTCACGAGTATGAATAATAATTTTCTCATGCGTATTTGTATTTTTTTCTTTTTGTGGCGATTTTTCGCGCATATATTTAGTATACTATATAGTAACACCACTACACACGTTTATTATTAAAAAGTACCCGGCGCAAGTGCCGACACTTGCAATCACGAGAGGTATCGTATTCTTATTTCTTCCTCAATAGTCGCCCGGTCACGCCCATAGGTCAGATACGAAAGCTCTCTTAAATCATCCACTTGCGCGAGATTGCGTTGTGGAGGATTAAGCGCATGGATATTAAAAGGTTTTTGCGGAACACCATGAGCGAGAATTTTTACATAGGCATTGAAATTTTCAATATTGACGAAATCCGATGCTGAAAAAGTCGGGGCAAATTGTTTCGCGAAAAATTCGCCGTCTTTTTCTCCAACACGAAACACAACCATATTACCAACGTTGCCAAATACTGCATCGCGGGTCTTTTCATTCACCTGATCAAGGAATTGGTGAGCTATGTTAAGCGAGAGCTTATATTTACGCGCCTCGGAAAGAATTGCGGGAATTGAATCTGTGGTTATATTTTGGAACTCATCAATGTAGAAATAAAACGGGGGTAAATCAACTCCGAGCGAATCGGCGCGAGAAAGCGCCGCCATGAATATCTTTCCAACTAAAATAAGACCGAGCAGGTTTGCATTGCGCTCTCCAAGCCTCCCCTTGGAAAGGTTTACCAACAAAATCTTTTTATTATCTATGATATCTCTAAAATCAAAAGAGGAGTTTTGTTGCCCGATAATCGGGCGCATAAAATCATTGGAAGTGAAGTCATCAAGCTTGCTGGTGATATAAGGAACAATATTTTCAAGAGACGCTTCCCCGCCGGCTTTTGTGGCTATGCCGGTCCAAAATTGATTCACTACAGGATTATGACTATGAGAAAGTTTCATATTACGAAATGATTCATCAGAAAGAACTCTCCCTATATCAAGCATGGTTGAACCGGACTCAGGGTCTTCCATAATAAGCATAGTGGAGTTACGGAAATACTGCTCAAATGCGGGACCCATACTTTCAGGAACATCACCATACAAGCTACGGAATATCATGAACAATTCATTCACGATAAATGTTTTTTGTTCCGGACGTTGCGGGTCATACTCAAGCATGTTAAGTCCGAACGGTCTGTCAAGATACGCAGGGTCAAAATAAATAACATCTTCATAACGCTCTGGTGGCACCGCCGCCAAAACATCAACAATGTCATTCCCGTGCGGATCTATAAAGCATACCCCCCTTCCCTCACGCATATCCTGCTCAATAAGTGTCTTCAAGAAACTGGTTTTACCGGTACCGGTCTGACCGATAACATAGAGATGTCGCAAACGGTCTTCCTCATCAATAAATATCGGTACTCCTTGTCCGCGTACTATATTTGTACCGATTTGTATTCCTGACTTCGGTAAATCAACCGGCGCCGGTGCTGTCGCAAATCTTGATTGTTTAAGGTGTGGAGAAGAAGTGATACCGGTGGAGGGGAAATGATACATGGTTGAAAGCTCGCGAAGTGAAAGTGGCATAAGATGGTCGCCGGGCAAACGAAACGAATACGCATCAGCAACAGAATTCGTTTTCTTTTCTTTTACACGGGCAAACTCCAAATGATTTCCAAGTGTATTATCAAACTGATTGAATGCCGACTCAATATCCGAGAGAACTTGCTCCGCGCGACCGGCATCAGGTGAAGAAACCAAAAGTCGCATAGATACACCGGCAATCGGTGTGGATATCTTCTTTTCCAGCTGTTCTATGTCATTTTTATTTATCTCTGCTTGTCGTTTTTCCTCTTCACGAATTCTACTCTCATCTTCCTTTGATTTACTACCGGTAAAGAAAAAATCTTTGAACTCTTTGCCTACCTCGCCAAGTGTGGTACTGGGTATGTTAAATGCTTTCCCGCGCTTCATACCCTTGCGTAGAGCTTGTAACACTTTGCGAAAGTGTGCCACGTATCGCTCGCCCTGTGGCGAAAATATTATTTGCAACGCCGCACCTTCTTCATTGTCTTGGATTTTTGCAAATGCATTCAAAACGGTATTAAGCGGGTCATAGTCAAACTCCGTGTAATCTTTAAGTGGCAACATTGGCACATCGGTAAGCCGCGCCTCTGAAATAAGTGTCGTGCCGTTTTCAACAAAAATATTATAATCATTTGGCTGAAGGGTGAGAAGCGCCAACGGGAATACGGCGAGTAATTGTTTTTCAAACATATCACGCTTTCCGTTTGGTACCGCAACATAAAAAGAAAGCAGGGATCCCTCAAGAGATACCGCCATTTCAAGCACTATGTATGGTGGTTCCTGCGGAGTCGCCGCTGAAACCGAAAGTAATCCCGAATAAAACTGTTCCATAACGGACACCATTTCTTTGAGTGGTTTCTCTCGGGCATTTTCTTGCGTACTTTTGAATTCCGGTAACTGCACTTCATACAGTGCCATATGCAAAGCTTTGAATTCCGGCGCTTTTTCAGAAAGCCCTCCCGGCAAAAATCCCGCCGCAATATAACGAACAAGAAACCTATGGAAATCATCCGTTATGTGCGGATTGTTGAGTTTTTCCAACACAGTGAAAGCATTTTTGATACCATGCTCATCCATAATGCGACGCAACTCCAGCATCGTGTCATCGTTGCTATCCGGATTAAGTCCCAGCGCCTTATTGTTCGCCTCATCTTCCGTTATACGATAATTTTCCTCAAGGGTACTTTCCGGTGGCGTGGCGCGATGAGCAGTAAGCGCAACGTCAGCTGCGCGCTCAAAGCGCGAGAGTGGCGCCTCTTGCGAGGCGCCACTCTCAACCGCCCTGGAAGCCAGCTCTTTTTCTTTTTGCTGAACCTGCTCGCGCAAATACGCGAGCTCTTCTTCAGGTGTACGCAGTGGTGTTCCTTCCATTACCTGTTTAAGTATACCGCATACCTATCACTATATTAAAAGAGGCAACTGTAAAGTGTTAATAAATGTCCTACACGGCGGGAGTTCCGGCGCCATCGCCGGAACTCCCGCCCGTATTAACACCGTCAACATCAATTGAGATATCTTGGTCATCTTTTTTCTTTGGCGTAATACCGTTTGCGATAAGAAGTTTTTCAAACTCATCTCGCTCAAGTGTTTCCACGGTGATAAGTCTTTTCGTAATTGCCTCAAGAGCGCCACGATGTTCCTCAAGAACCTTTTTGGCACGATCAGTTTCTTGCGCGATGATACGCGCGACTTCTTCGTCAATTTTTGCGCCAACCGTTTGCGAGTATTGTATTTCTACTTGATGCACATGCTCTATGACAAACGCAATTGGTCCAAGTTTTTCGCTCATGCCATATTGCTCAACCATATCACGAGCAATCTTCGTTGCCACCGCGAGGTCATTGTGTGGACCGGTTGTTACATCGCCAAATACCATCATCTCAGCCACATACCCCCCAAGCGTTGAGGAAATATCATCAAGGAATTCTTTCTTGGATTGCATCTTTTTATCTTCAAAAGGAAGTTTGAGAGTATATCCGGCTGCGCGCCCACGACTAATTATTGAAATTTTATGCACCGGGTCGGCGTATGGCAACACGGAAGAAACCAGCGCATGCCCCGCCTCATGATATGCCGTTATCTTTTTTTCTTTTACGGAAAGAATATGGCTTTTGCGTTCCGGACCAAGCATCACCTTTTCAATGGAACGCACAAGGTCATACTGCGTGACCTCTTTACGATTTTCGCGTGCCGCAAGAATAGCACCCTCATTCATAATTGAATGTAACTCAGCACCGGAAAATCCCGGCGTGCGCTCTGCAACAATGGCGAGATTTACATCAGGACCAAGTGGCTTTTTGCGTGCGTGAATGAGAAGTATTTCCTCACGGTCTTTTCTGTCAGGCAAATCAATCATGACCCTCCTATCAAATCGTCCCGGGCGCAACAGTGCCGGGTCTAACACATCCGGGCGGTTACTTGCCGCCATGACCACCACCTTTTCCGTTGGCTCAAATCCATCCATTTCTACCAAAATCTGATTGAGCGTTTGTTCTCGCTCGTCATTACCACCCCCCATGCCACTTCCGCGCAGTCTCCCCACCGCATCAATTTCATCTATAAAAATAATTGCGGGCGCCGCACGTTTTGCCACCTGGAACAAATCACGCACTCGGCTTGCGCCTATACCCACAAACATCTCCACGAACTCGGAACCGGAAATTGAAAAGAACGGCACACCGGCTTCGCCCGCCACGGCACGCGCCAAAAGTGTCTTCCCTGTTCCCGGCGCTCCCATAAGCAAAATACCTTTTGGAATACGTGCTCCGATATTGATGAATTTTTTTGGATTTTTCAGGAAGTCAACGATTTCAAAAAGCTCTTCTTTCGCTTCGCGCGCTCCTGCGACATCCGCAAATGTTATCCGTTGAATATTGTCCGCGGGGTCGGTCAAGCGCGCTTTTGATTGACCGAAAGAGAATGCTTGCATGCCAGCGCCCTTAACCTGTCGCGACAAAAACCAAAACAAAAATACAAAAAATAAAATCGGGAGAATTATTGGCGCCAATGTAACAAACCAAAAACGAAATCCGGATTCACCCTGAATTGTGATAGTAACTTGTGTAAACTCTTTCGGCGTGACTCCATAAACGGAGAGAATTCTAGAGAGCGCCGAATCCGCATCTTTACGCGACACGCGCTTGACGCCATCTTTATAAGTGAGAGCGAGGCTATTGCCAGACACCACAATTTTAGAAATCTTGTTCGCCTTCACATCTTGCGCCACTTGAGAAATTGAAATCGTTTGCGGTGCTTTCTTTTGCGGAGAAAATACCGTATACAAACTCATCAGCAACAAAAAAATAAGAATTGTTGAAATGATATTCCCGGTAAAAGAAGGACCTGAAAAAGGACTGCGTATGCGAGACTTGAAACCAAGCTTGCGCTTTGGTCCTTTATTATTCTTACCAACCGCGCTTTTTCTGCGGGCAAATTGTAACAGATGATTCATACGTATAAGAACTATATCGCAAAACATCTATATAGTAAATATGGTGTATGGGTTCGTCATACTTATGGTAATTTCGTTTTTAGAGTTTGAGAATGGTCGAGTTTATTGTAACAACGCCCCCACCAAAATGTGTACACATTTTGGTGGGGGCGTTGTTACTCAAAACCGATTTTAAAAATTGTTGTTTATTGATGTATACTTATAATTGATGATACTGATTATTTACAAGAAAGCGACGCTTAAATATGAGATACTGGAAAAGTACACTGCTGGCATTGAGCTTGTTGGGGCTGAGGTAAAAACATTGCGCAAAAAACTTGGGAACCTTGACGGCTCGCGAGTAATCGTGCGAGGAGGTGAAGTATTTGTAGTCGGCATGACCATACCTCCCTACCAAGCGAACAATACGCCAAAAGAATACGACCCGGCGCGAACACGGCGACTACTCCTCACCAAGCGAGAAATAAAAGAACTGGCAAATGCCGAGATGAAAAAAAGATTGACAATTGTGCCTCTTTCGGTGTATAATGACCGGCACTTACTAAAAATGCAGGTTGCCATTGTGCATGGGAAAAACAAAGCCGACAAACGCGAATATCTTAAACGTAAAGATGCACAACGCGAGGCACAGCGGGCATTAGGTAGTAAACACTAGATTCACTGCGTAGTTCACTGCATAGGTCAGACCTATGCAGTGTGCCAGCCACTTGCTGTGAGTTCGTCTATACAATGTATAATGAATTGACAGGGGGTGACCGGCTTTGACGGTTTGCTCTTTGAGAATGTGCGGTGTGGTGCACGCTCGTTTACCACCTAAATCTGTACGAGCAAATCATAAGTGCCAAGAAAACTCTTGCACGCGCAGTATCTCCATACTTCGGTATGAATGATTTTGCGTTCGCTACCGTAGCGGTTTGAGCTTAACGCTCGCCTACACAGAAGCGCGTCTCGTTTTGTTTGCGTTCGCACGTCATAACGAGGCGACATCTTTTGCGAAATCGGTGATTCTCTTTCCATTTGGAGAAATCGCCTAAACCTTAAAATGGATAAGACAAGGATGATTTTGCTTTCATTTACGCACCATGTCTTATAACATAAACGTTAGCTACACACCGTAGATGCATCTCAAAGACCAGATTCGGACGGGGGTTCAATTCTCCCCACCTCCACAAATGAAAACGATGAACATAAACGTCTTAATAATCGGTAGCGGTGGGAGAGAACATGCGCTTGCGTGGAAGCTCGCTCAATCGCCACGCATTGGTAAATTATTTGTCGCGCCCGGAAATGGTGGCACGTGTCAAATTGCGGAGAATATTGCAATCGGCGCTACTGACATTGATGGACTTGTACGATTCGCTGAAAAAAATGACATCGGTTTAACGGTAGTCGGACCTGACGATTCACTTGCGCTTGGAATCGTTGACGCTTTTCAAGCGCAAGGATTGCGGATTTTCGGTCCGACACGTGCAGCCACAGAAATTGAATGGTCCAAAGCGTTTGCTAAAGACCTGATGCGTAAGGCACACATACCAACCGCTCCATTTAAGATTTTCAAAGAATATGACAAAGCCATTGCATATATTCGTGAACATGGTGCACCTATTGTTGTCAAAGCAAGCGGACTTGCACTCGGCAAGGGTGTATACGTTTGCAAAACATTTGCTCAAGCGAA
The DNA here is from genome assembly GCA_011052355.1 of Candidatus Kaiserbacteria bacterium. Classification (GTDB taxonomy): domain Bacteria; phylum Patescibacteriota; class Minisyncoccia; order Phycocordibacterales; family Phycocordibacteraceae; genus C7867-001. The sequence goes on along the minus strand of DRJB01000040.1, from coordinate 706 downwards.
ATCCGCACTCAATGAAATCATGCTTGGCACTGTCCATAAAAATGCGGGCAAGGAAGTGGTTATTGAGGAATTTCTTGACGGACAAGAAATCTCTATTCATGCATTTTGTGATGGTAAAACTTTCGTTTTGTTGCCACCCGCCCAAGACCACAAGCCGATACATGACGGCGATAATGGCAAAAATACCGGCGGTATGGGAACAATCACTCCGATATCGTGGGTTAGTCTGGACACATTGCAAACTCTCGGTGAGCAAATTGTCCATCCAACACTTGATATGCTTGTGAAGCGCGAGCAGCCATTTTCCGGTTTGCTCTACCCGGGACTCAAGATGACAAGTGATGGACCAAAAGTCCTTGAGTTCAACGCCAGGTTCGGCGACCCCGAAACACAAAGTTATATGCGCCTCCTTAAAACCGATTTGCTGGATATTTTGGAAGCGTGTGTGGATGGAACACTTGCCGAACTTACGGTTGAATGGCATTCTGGCTTCGCCGCGTGTGTCGTCATCGCTTCCGGCGGTTACCCGGACGAATATAATAAAGGTGTGCCAATTCACGGCGTGGAAGAGGCGGGGCGTGTACCAGATATCGTTGTATTTCACGCCGGAACTAATTTTGACGGAGACGGCGAGCTCAAAACGGCTGGCGGACGAGTGCTTGGTGTAACGGCAATCGGTGACACACTCAGCATTGCGCTTGACCGT
>DRJB01000039.1 GCA_011052355.1 Candidatus Kaiserbacteria bacterium | reverse complement strand
CTTGCGCAATCTCAGACAACCCGTCAACATCCGCAACACTCATGGCAACGGTGGGCATAATGGTTGATACATACACCTCTCCGGACTCTTCATACACAAGCACATTGCATGGAAGAAGTAATCCTATCTCTTTTGAAATCTGCAGTGCAGGGTGCGCAAAATTCGGATTACACGCACCGAGAATAACATAATTTTCATACTCAGCACCTATTTTTTTCTTCATAACATCCTTCACGTCAATTTCAGTCAAAATACCAAACCCCTCTTTTGAAAGTTCCTCTTTGGTTTTCGTCACTGCCTGATCAAATGGTAATGCTGTTTTCTTTGTGTGATAATAGTTCATGGTGAATGTATTAATTAATAAATTGGAATAAAAATAAAACGGTAACAAGATAATAATGCACTAACATACGGTAGTAGGAATGCGCACTTGACTTCCATACCCCATAGGGGTATCATACAGGAGTATGCAACAACAAGTCAAGAGACGCCTGATTCACCGATTGAAAATCGCGGAAGGGCAAGTACGTGGAGTTCAAAAAATGATAACAGATGGAGAATATTGTATTGATATCATTGCTCAAACATCTGCGGTACGCCATGCGCTCGCGGCACTTGAAGATATTATTTTAGAGGAACACCTTTCAAAGTGTGTCGTGGACCAAATAAAAAGCGGTGATCACAAAAAAGCAATTAAAGAAATTTTATCGGTATATTACAAAAAAAATAAAAAATAAATATGGATACTAACCAACACACTCACCATGACCATTCGGCGCATGAAGCTCACAATGAACATCATGATGAACACAGTGGTCACAGTATGGGACACGGCATGGGACACGGTTCCGCGCAAATGTACCTGCAACGTTTTTGGATAGTTACATTCCTGCTTATTCCGCTGGTACTTATCAACAAAACAATATCAGGATTTATCGGGCTTAATACATTTGGATTTGGTACATGGATAGGATTTGGCATAGCCACTATTATTTTCGGCTTTTCTCTGGTTTTCTTTCGACACGCGTGGCATGAAATAAAAGCTCGCGAGTATGGAATGATGACGCTGGTATCGCTTGCGGTCGGTTCCGGATATCTTTTTTCCGTCGTATCAACCTTCGTCGCATCATTGCACGTGCAGTTTTATCTTGAGATTTCAACTTTGGTGTGGGTACTTCTTTTCGGGCACTATCTTGAAGCAAAATCAAGCTCCGCAGCCGGAGACGCACTCTCTGAAATGGCTAAACTCCTCCCAAAAAAAGCACACAAACTTTTCGGGAAAGATGAAGTGGAAGTTGACATTGAAACTCTTGTTGAAGGTGATACCGTCATCGTAAAATCCGGAGAAAAAATTCCGGCAGACGGAACCGTTGAAAGCGGTACCTCTCACGTGGATGAAGCTTTGATAAGTGGCGAATCAAAACCAGTTGAAAAAGGAAAAGGCGAGGAAGTCATTGCCGGCTCAATAGTCACAGATGGTTCGCTCATCATAAAACTCTCGCGCGTGGGGGAAAACTCAACCATCGGTCAGATTCAAAAACTTATAGCAACGGCACAGGGAACAAAACCGCGCGCGCAAAGAATTGCGGATAAGGCGTCAGCGGTGCTTACTTTTGTTGCGGGCGGAACGGCACTTTTGACACTGCTTGTATGGTCGGTATTTCTCGGGCAACCATTTGTGTTTGCGGTAACGCTTGCCATTACAGTTTTGGTTATTGCTTGTCCGCACGCACTTGGGCTCGCCATTCCGACCGTTACCACCATCACCACTTCCCTTGCGGTTAAAAACGGCATCTTCATCAAAGACCTTGCAAAAATTGAAACCATTAAAAAAGTAAACTATGTGGTGTTTGATAAAACCGGCACGCTCACCAAAGGGATATTCGGAGTTACCAACATAGAAACTGTTGGCGACACAAACAAAGATGAAGTATTGCGCATCGCCGCATCTCTTGAACAACAATCCTCACACATCATAGGACAATCAATTGTAAAGCACGCAAAAGAACAAAAAATGGAGCTCGCGCAGATAGATAATTTCAAAAACTTTGCCGGAAAAGGAATTCTTGCAACAATTTCAGGAAAAGAATATCGCGTCGGAAACACCACACTTATGGAAGAGGCGGGACTACTCACCGATGAAGTCAGAAAAGCACACGATGCAATTTCACAAAAAGGAATTACCACGATTCTTGTTTCTGATACATCGGGCGTTATCGGCATGGTTGGTCTTGCTGACGAAATAAAACAAGAATCCTATGAAGTGGTTAATAAGCTCCACACCCTCGGACTGAAAGTGGCAATGCTCACCGGAGATAATAACGCAGTGGCAAAAAATGTCGCAGATACGCTCGGCATAGATACCTATTATGCCCAAACTCTTCCGGAAGATAAATATCGCAACATAAAAGACCTTCAAGATAAAGGAAACGTGGTGCTTATGGTTGGCGATGGTGTAAACGATGCTCCGTCACTTGCGCAGGCTGATGTTGGTGTGGCAATCGGTGCCGGAACCGACGTTGCCATAGATGCGGGAGATGTGGTGCTCACCAAAAGTAATCCGCAAGACGTAGTGCGACTTATGGTGCTTGGCAGAAAAGTACATCGAAAAATTATACAAAATCTCGGCTGGGCACTTGGATACAACGTAGTGGCAATTCCAGCTGCAGCTGGTGTATTCGCGTTCTGGGGATTTTTCCTGGCGCCTGAAGTCGGTGCTCTGCTCATGAGCCTTTCCACCGTCATCGTTGTAGCCAACGCTATGACCCTAAAAAAAGCAAGTCTTGAGGTTGCGTAAAAATCGAGGGGAGATAAACTCGCACAATACCCAGCCCCATAATAAAATCATCACACGTGATGATTTTATTATGGGGCTGGGTATATTTTACTCAACCACAATATTCTACTATCTACACTTATTGTATATCCCATCCTTTTAAAACTTCTAACGTATGCTAAAAATCTTAAAAGAATAACCATCTCTTGTGCGAACTGACGAGATGGTTACAATTGAATGTAAACGAAGCCATACAAAAAGAACATCTCCATTTCATTGAAATGAAATGGATGGCAGTGAGAGAGCCAAACTTTGGCTCTCTCACTGCCCAACCAATAATCAGGCACGTTATGGATATCCCGGCATACCACCATCAAGCATGTCGTTCACCTTTGCGCGAATAGACATCATTTGACTCTTGTAGATCTTTATAATTCTTTTTTCTTCTTCGCCGGGTGACTCTGTGGGCACCGCGTATAACGGAAAGTCGTGTAGCTCTCCGCTAACGACCCTTCCGGTAAGGTTCGCCACCTTCACCATCTTTTCGGCAACACTCCCTATCTCTTCTTGCGGATCTGGAATATATTTGAAATACATAACGGCACACTCCTTTTTCACATTTTGTCAGACAGATTACATTCATCTCCGTCTCTGAATTTAAAGGAACTTATGACCACCCAAACCATAACACTTTGCCTTAAACGTGCTAATATTTTCAATAAAAGTACCTAAAACTCTTGTTTTTAGGTACTTTTATTGAAAATTGTATAAAAAAGTGTCAGAAACGTTAACGTTTCTGACACTTTTTTATACCAGTAAACTCTACTTCAATACCGCTATGGTGATATAGAAATTCTCTGATAAGTCTTTCGTTTCTACCACCCTCAAACCAGCACGCTCCATAAGAGCTGTAGCGTCTTCTTCACTCAAACGTATCTCAAGAGGCGGGCCCATTTCTGTCGGAATTTTCTTCCAATCCAAATTCACCACCTTCCCGCCGGGTGCCAACATCTCACGCGCATGTTCCAAAACTTTCAACGAGTCTTGAAAATCGTGCATAACCGTTCCAAAGAAAATCATATCCACGCACCCCTTGCAAAAAATTGTT
>DRJB01000038.1 GCA_011052355.1 Candidatus Kaiserbacteria bacterium | reverse complement strand
ATGGCATACGCAAAATCAACCGGCGTTGAATCAATGGGCAGGTCAACCACATCTCCGTGAGGTGTAAACACAAACACTCTGTGCGAAAAGAAATCCTCTCTCAGTCCGGAAATAAATTCATCAGTGCTTGTAACGGTTTTTTGCGCGTGTACCAATTCAGTCAGCCATGGTGGAGTTAATGATGCGTCGGGTTTCTTCTCGGTAATCAGTATCCCGGTTTCTTTTTTAGTAACCCCCAAAAGAGATGGAATGAGTTCACGAACCCACGAAAATGAAAATCGTTCAGAAGAAATTTTTGAAGCATTATTTCCCAATTGTTTATACGAAACATTTGAGGCAATGCCAAACTGTGCATGTTCGTGCATCTCTTTGGTGCGTACTTGTATTTCAACGATACCCGCATCGTGAGTAAGTACGGTGGTGTGGATTGATTGATAACCGTTTGGTTTTGGAAGTGCGATGTAGTCTTTAAATTCTCCCGGCAATGGTTTCCATAAAGAATGAATTGCTCCGATGACCATATAGCAATCGTTTATTGCCGGAACGATAATTCTCAGCGCTGCAATGTCATGAATAAGAGTGATGTCATCATGTTTGCGCTGAAGTTTTTTATGAAGACTCCAGAGCCCCTTAATGCGGATGCTGGTATAAAAATTAGAAAAGTCTTTCTTCACCAACTCTTTGCGCACTATTTTTCGTATGCGTTCAAGTCCCCGCTCCGTTTCCTTTTTATTTAATTGTCGCAGAGTATTGGTATGTTTGTATGCATCAGTGTCAATGAATGGAAATGCCAAATCTTCCAAATCGCGCTTAAGAAGCCCCATGCCAAGGCGGTCCGCAAGTGGAGCAAATATCTCAACAGTTTCAAGCGCTATGCGTTTTCGTTTATGTGAGGGCACATATTGCAGTGTTTCCATATTGTGATAACGGTCAGCAAGTTTTATGATGAGCACGCGAATGTCTGCGGCGGTTGCAACTAGGAGGCGTCGCAATGATTCAGCGTGTCGCTGTGCACCGTGATATCGGTGGTGTCCGAGTTTCGTTACTCCTTCAACCAGAAATAATATCTCATCACCAAATTGCTTTTGTATTTCCTCCGCTGTTGTGTTGGTATCTTCAATGACATCATGAAGCAGTCCGGCGGCAATGGTGGTTGCGCCGAGTCCCATATCAGCCAATCGTAATGCAATTGCCGCCGGGTGGGAGAGATAGGGTTCTCCGGAGTAGCGCCTGGAACCATCATGCGCTTTTTGTGCAAATGCATATGCATCACACACAAGAGCCTCGTCTTTTTGAGAAAGCCCTTTTGCTTTTGCCAGAATCTCTTTCGTAGAGATCATATACACTCACATTACTGGTTTTCCTCTCGTTTGGCAATTTATGATAGAGTGTAGCCCCGCCCACCATTGGACATCCACAGGATGTCCAATGGTGGCGTACCGTGGCAAAACCGCACTATCTTTTCCCAGAGGAATAAAATCACTCAAGATGTCAGCTTGGTTTACTGTGCTTCAGGGTAGAATTCACCTCACAGAGACATTTTCTTTTTATATTGAACTCAAGTTAGGAACCCCGCTACTTCTTCTGGCGTGAGTTTATCCGGGTTGATTGTGTCAGATAGGTAAATCCGCTGTAGTCCTTTTTTTAAGAAGTATCCTTGCTTTGATTTGTATAAAGTAATCATGCGTCCGGTTTTTGGATGAAGACCAACATCGCGCACAAGCGTCGCTCCTTTTGGTGGCTGTTTTGGAATGGCAAAAAGTGCAACAGCACGCGCCAGTGTAATGGTGTAAGGGTCATCATCACCTTTGAGTGAACGAAATTCACCGTGGTGTGCGATGTAGGGACCGAAGCGTCCGGTATTTGCTGAAACCGCCAAGCCGTCGCTGTGCAAACCTAAAACACGGGGAAGTGAAAGATATTTCAAAGCGTCTTCAAGTGTTACCGTGGAAGGGTCTTTTCCTGCTGGAATACTTGCGCGCTTTGCCGGTATTTTCTTAGGTTTTTTCTTTGTTACTTTTTTTGCGCTTTTTTTACCTTTAACGGATGTCTTTTTTGAAATATTTTCATCGGCATCTTCTTCTCCTTGTGCAAGTGGCATCTCCACATACGGTCCAAATCGTCCTGTGCGTATAAAAATAGGTTGCCCGGTTACAGGGTCTGTGCCGATTGGCTTATCTGGCGTAAGCTCACTGCCATCTTCTTGCCGTGCCCCGGAACACTGAGGATATTTTTTACAACTCAAAAATACTCCACCACGCCCCAATTTATATTCCATCGGACCATTGCAAATCGGGCAGGGAAACTCTTCGGGGCCATCGCCAAGTGCCGTTGCTTTTGGCAAGCCCTCTTTTTCCTTAATCGCTTTTTCAAAAGGAGTATAAAATTCAGTGAGTGTTTCTTCATAACTTCGTTCACCACGTGCGATTTCATCAAGCTCGTTTTCCATTTCCGCTGTAAATGAATCACTTATATATGACGGAAATTGTTCCTCAAGCCATCCTGACACCACCATGCCTGTGGCAGTCGGTATGAGAGTGCGTTGTTGTCGCTCTACATATCCGCGGTCCCCGAGTGTTTTTATGGTGCTTGCATATGTTGATGGTCTTCCGATGCCTCTCTTCTCCAATTCTTTTATAAGTCCGGCCTCGCTATATCGTTTCGGTGGCTCCGTTTGTTTTTCTGTGTCAATAAGCGATACGAGAGCTAGCTTCTCACCCTCAACAAGTTTTGGAAGCGTTACGTCCTCGCCACGTGCAGCAGTATCAAGCGCTAACCACCCAGGCGAAAGGAGTCGTGAACCATTGGTTACAAAAAGTGGAATGTCTTTGTCAGCTTGAGTCAGTACGCGTGTTCGCTCAATAGATGCGTCCTTCATTTGCGACGCCAGTGCTCTAGTGCGTATCAATTCATATAATTGTTTTTCATCGCCACTTCCATATGCAGTTTTGTGTTGCGGATTGGTTGGGCGAATTGCTTCGTGTGCTTCTTGAGCATTTTTGCTTTTTGTTTTGTATGCGCGCACTTGTACAAACTCTTTTCCGAACTCTTTTTCTATCGCGTATGCTATTTTTCCGATAGCTTCTTTTGCAAGGTGTACTGAGTCGGTACGCATGTAAGTTATGTGTCCGCCCTCATACAATTTCTGTGCCGCGCGCATTGTGCGCGAAGGAGAAAATCCAAGACGCGTTGACGCGGTTTGTTGAAGTGTGGAGGTGGTGAATGGTGCGCGTGGTGCGCGTGATTCCGTTCGCGCAGTCACGCGCTGTATCGTCCATGATGCTTTTTTCCCTTCGCGCACAATGCGCGATGCCTCATCTTTTGATTGTACTTCTTCATTGCAACGTGAGGGAAACTGTGTATTGTGCGCGTCAAACATCGCGTCAATGAGATAGTATGTTTCCGGTATGAATGCGCGTATCTCACGTTCTCTTTGTGCAAGAATACGCAGTGCCGGAGATTGTACTCGTCCGGCTGAAAGACCATAGCGTACTTTTTTCCAAATAAGCCCGGACAAGTCATACCCTACTATACGGTCTAGTACCCGTCGCGCCTCTTGTGCGCGTAGTAGATTTTTATCAATGGTTCGCGGATGTGCCAGCGCCTCTTCAATTGCCGATGGGGTAATCTCATGGAATACCACTCGCTTTGGTTTTTTCAAGTCAAGCACTTCTTTGATGTGCCACGCAATCGCTTCTCCTTCACGGTCCGGGTCGGTTGCAAGATACACTTCATCTGCGTGTAGGGCAAGTTTTTCCATACGATGTATGATTTCTTTTTTCCCGGGCGCAATGACGTAATGCGGTGTAAACCCATGTTCAATATCAATGGCGTTTTTATTTGATTTTGGTAAATCACGCACGTGTCCCACTGAAGCAATAACTTCGTATGCTCCTTTGAGGTATGTGGTAATAGTGCGTGCCTTTGTGGGCGACTCAACAATAAGTAATTTTTTTGACATGTGTTTACTCACTCATACCGCGTTGTGTGGCTGTCGTCAACCCCGAGTATTATTTTGTAACCCATATAAGGATGTTTGATTTTTAAATTCTCTCCAAGCATACAAAATAAAGACCACCGAAATTATCGGTGGCCGGGTGGGAAAGTGGGATGATTCATTCTTCCCACTGCAACATATTTTCAAACCACTCAATCCCATCTTCCCGTAATTTTTGCACGGGGTGGTGAGCAAAATGTTCATTAAATTCTTCCCGAAAGAGTGGATCTTTAAGTGGTGATTGAAGAAGTCTTTGCAATGTGTCTCTAGAGAGATCGTTTACGCCATCAATATAAAAAGCGAATGGAATATTCCCGGGGTGAGAGGGAACATTCTCTAAACTGTGTAAATAGAATATTGTGAGTAGTTCCGTTAAAAAAATAACATTATCTTCACTCAGTTTTACATTGAACGTACGATTTTTTGTATCTGGCATGACTAAAACTCCTTTTTTGTTAACACAGATTTTTCATAGTAACCCAAATGTAGAGTAGCACAGACATACATAATGTCAAATAATTACACCCTGCGCCATGCTCCAAACTCCTCGGCAATAATTCCACGTAACTCAAGAGAAACAAGTGCGGAGAGTGCGTCTGCCCCGGGCAATTTTACTGTGCGGATAAGCTCATCGCGCGAGCGTGGTGTCTTGAGGGCGTCGTACACGGCACGCTCTGCGCCCGAGAGTGAGTGCGTTTGTGTTTGTGTATTTTTTTCAATCGGTTCAATGTGAAGTGCTTCAAGTATGTGTTGCGGACTTGCAACAAGCGTTGCCCCCAGTCGCAAAAATAATTCCGATGCAAATCCGTTTGTGTCACCAATGCGATGCGGTACGCACAAAAGGTCGCGATTATATTCGTGAGAAAGTCGCGCTGTGATGAGTGTGCCAGAACGTTGTGCGGCTTCAACTACCAGCACTGCATGTGAAAGCCCAACCATAATGCGATTTCTGGAAGGGAAGTCATACGCGCGCGGCCGATACATTGGGGGATGTTCTGAAAGTAGTGCTCCTCCGGCGTCAAGGATGTTGCGAGCAAGTGTGAGATTGGCACGCGGATAGAGGCAAGACGGGTCAAGTCCGGAGCCGGGAATTGCGATGGTGTGCAGTCCCGCGGAAAGTGCCACTTTGTGTGCTTCGCCATCAATACCAAGTGCAAGCCCTGACACGATGGTAATCGGATATCCGGATAGCCCTTGTACAAGGAGCTTCAAAGCGTCTTTTCCATATGGTGTAGCGGCTCTGGAGCCCACAATGGTAAGGTACTTGGTGTTTTTATCCGGGAATGTGCCCTGCATCCATAACTCTTTCGGCGGGTCTGAGATTTCCAGTAATTGTGGTGGGTATTCTTTTTCTTGGAGTTGTCGCGGTGAGTGTGGCATACTGTTATATATACAGTATATATGCTTGACATCAAATTCATAAGAGAGAATACGGACCTGGTAAAAGCCGGGGCCAAAAAGAAAAATATAAAAGTTGATATTGATCGGCTTCTTGCGGTGGATGATGTGCGTAAGGATTTACGACAGACGCTTGATAAAAAGCGCGCAGAGCAAAATCGTATGAGTAAAACAATTGCGCTTGCCAAAGGAGATGAGCGACAAAAAAATATTGAAAGTATGCGTTATCTCAAAGACGGCATGGATGAGCTTGAAGAAAAATATAAAGAGGCGATGAAAGAATGGCGGGAGCTTATGTTGCGTGTACCGAATATTCCTGATATCTCCGTTCCGGAGGGTGCAAGTGATGAGGATAATAAAGAAGTGAAAGTATGGGGTACACAAACAAGTTTTAATTTTCAATCATGCGGTCATGTGGAGCTTATGACTGCGCTTCATATGGCGGATTTTGAGCGGGGTGTAAAAGTCGCCGGCTTCAGGGGATATTTCCTTCGCGATGCGGGCGTATTGCTTACCAATGCCATTTGGCAATTGGCACTTAAACATTTTGTTGCAAAAGGATTTTCTCCTTTGTTTGTTCCGTCCCTGTTGCGCAAGGAGCTTTTTATGGGGACTGGATATCTTCCACAAGGAGAAGATGATTTATATAAAACGCAAGATGACCTGTATCTTTCAGGCACTGCTGAAGTTGCCACTATGGGATTTCATATGGATGAAATACTTGATGCAAAAGAACTTCCAGTCAAATTCCTTTCATTCTCACCGAGCTATAGGCGCGAGGCCGGTGCGCATGGAAAGGATGTCGGCGGGCTTATTCGCGTGCATGAGTTTTACAAATGGGAGCAGGTAGTGCTGTGCAAAGCGCAACACGATGAGTCTGTTCGTTTACATGAATGGCTTAATCGTAATACGGAAGAATTTATTGAGTTGCTTAACATTCCGTATCGTACAGTGGTGAATTGCGGTGGTGATTTGGGGCTTGGGCAAGTGAAAAAATACGATATTGAATTATGGGTTCCGGCTGAGAAAAAATATCGTGAGATTAGCTCGTCATCGTATTTTCATGATTTCCAGACGCGACGACTTAATATTCGTTACCGTGATGAAGAGGGGGTGCTTCGTTTTGTACACTCGCTCAACACCACTGCTATTCCAACTCCGCGCATACTCGTTTCCATTATTGAAAATTATCAGCAAGAAGACGGTAGTATTCGCGTGCCCGATGCGTTAGTGCCTTTTATGGGTACCGATGTCATTGTGGCATGACAAACATACGCAAAGAGGTGAGACGTGGGAAGGTTGCGGGGGCGGGGTTAGGGGCGCGCGCTTCGCGCGCGCCCCGTTTGGGCGTCCGGCGCCGTATTATACGGCGCCGGAAAATTGCGTTAGGATTTATTCTGACCACATTTATTTTTATTTTTACAATCGTTATGTTGCGTCAACCATTTATGAAAATTACTCGTATTGCAGTTGTCGCTCCCGCTGGTATTTCAGATGCGGTGGTTTCTTCCATAGCATGGCACTCACTTGACGGCTCGTATGTGAATATCATTCCATACAGTTCGCTGTTGTTTTTTAACAGTGGCGCAGTGAGGAACGCAGTGCTTAAAAGTGAGCCAACTGTCGCTGCTGTTTCAATAAGTCGCAAGGGGCTTTCATCAATCAGTATTGCTCTTGAGCCACGCACCGCGCTATCGCGCTGGTGCGGTATTTCCGCGAGCTCCACGCCGGCAAATACACTTTTGAAGGATACTGACGTGGCAAAGCGGTGTTATCTTTTTGACAGCAGTGGTTTTCTTTATCGGAATATTGCTAAGAGTGCATTGCCATCAGCATCATCATCACTTGTAGGAAAATTATCACAGAGTATTGCAATTGGTTCCACCACCGCGTTATTTCCTTACACAGTTTACGCACCGCTTACGGCAACGGGGACGCCGTATCTCAATACAATCGCGAATGAATCTTTACTCCCTCATATTTTTGACTTTGCACAAAATATTCGCACATTTCACGCTACGGTTTCCGCAATTGTTTTGCGCGGAGATGAGGTGGATCTTTTCCTTAATGATGGTACACGCATAACGTATGTTCGCGGTGGTGAGCGCAATGCGTTTTCTCTTCTTTCTTCAGTTGCAAAAAATATCTCCCTTTCCGATGGCTCATTGCAATATGTGGATCTTCGTTTCAAAGATAAGGTCTATTTCAAGAGAAGGTAAAGCCCCCTACCGGGAAGTGCATACGCGCCACCCGGTAGAGGGTTCGTATGAAGATTGCAGATAGTATGTAGCATATGAAATAATATTCCAGATGGTACGTATTAAATTACTGTAGGAGCATTTTGCTCCTACACAGGTTGCTAAGGTATTCGCCACGTCCTAGTTTTATTGAATTCGATGCGAGCCGGTTCAATATACATTGTGGTGAGTGTCCTATAGCATACACCGCATATTTGAATTCATTCAAATATGCGGTGTATGCTATATAATAATATTATGGATAAAAATACATTTGAGTCGGTGGTGATTAATGAATACAAGCAGATACCCTTGTGGGTAAAAAAACGGTTGGTAAATGTTGCGTTGCTTATTGAAGATGTGGTGAGTGCAGACACACGTCGCAGTGAAAAACTTGCACCGAATGAAACACTGCTCGGGTTGTATCATGGCATACCTCGCAACGCTCGCGGAGAAGGATATGGAATCGGCGATGTGCTTCCCGACACTATTACGCTTTATCGTGAGCCGATTGCGCGTGAGGCAAGGCGTCGTGCTGTGCTTGAGAACAAACCATTTCCGGATGCATTACATGAGATGGTGAAGGAAACACTCTGGCACGAGATAGGGCATTCACTTGGGCTTACTGAGCGGGCGATACGAGTTCGCGAAAAAAAGGAGAGTAATGTATTCAAACTTTCTCCGCAAGCACGCACACCATAACCTCATTAATACACCCAAATATCGGACATCGGATGTCCGATATTTGGGTGTATTAATCTTTGCAATATGGTATACTTTTCTTAATGGAAGCGCCGTTATTTTTTTCTATTATCATTCCGGCACACAATGAGGAAAAATACATAGAGAGAACATTATCATATATACAAAAAATTGACTATCCGAGTGGTTCATTTGAAGCAATCATCGTTGAAAATGGCTCAACTGACGCAACGTACGCAAAAGCAAATCCGTTTGAAAATAATACAATAAAGGTTTTTTCCATTTCGCAAAAAGGTGTATCTGTGGCGCGCAACGCGGGCGTTGCGCGCCATAATAAAAATAGTCAGTGGACTATTTTTATGGATGCCGACACCTTTTTTGAGCCCGGATTTCTTAAAGAGCTTGATACGTTTCTCAAGCGTGAGCGAGCATCTTCTTATTCCGTTGGCACGACAATGATAGAACCATTTCCAAATCGTCTTGGTGCACGACTTTGGTTTCGTTTTTATGATTTTGGTCATTGGCTGACCAAAACGTCATATGCTTTGTTCATCGTGCGTACCGATTTATTGCAAAAGATTTCATTTGATGAAAAATTAAAGATGGGTGAGGATTTAAGGGCGATTGAAGAAGCTCGCCGACATGGAAAATTTTTCTTTCTTCGTACCAACAGTGTATACACCTCCACAAGACGTTTTGATAAAGAGGGTTGGGTGAAAATATTTTTTGTGTGGATTTTTGTTGCGATGTTGCCACAGTCAATACAGCGTCGTTTTGAATACAAGATAACTCGTTGATAATATGCAAAAAGCTACATATATCATGAGTGCCATGAAAGTGTTGCGTATGTGACGATTTTCTATATAATCTTATTTATATGACATTTCCGCGCCGTATTTCCATCTTAATTCTTTCTTTTTTGGGCATAGTTGATGCGACATACATTACGCAACATGCGCTTAGCGGTATTCCCTCGGCGTGTTCAATCAATGGGTATGATGGGTGCAGTATCGTTGATAAAAGCATCTATTCACATTTGTTCGGACTTCCGCTCAGTATGTATGGGTTTTTATTTTATGCGTCTATTTTTATACTCACCGCGACAACATTTGTGTGGACAGTTTCTTATGTAAAAAGAAGTATACAAATACTCGCCGGCGTCGGGATTTTAGCATCATCAGTGTTCATCTGGTTGCAGGCATACCTCATCAAGGCGTTTTGCATGTATTGTGTATTCTCCGCAATTTTAACAGTTCTTATTGCGCTTGTTGTTTTTTGGCACAAGAAAACAACAATGTATTCACCCACAGATAATTCGCCCGGCAGTACCGGAATTGGTGGCGTTGCCACCAATTCCGGTACTGCCGGTGTCGCGCGCGTAAATAAATAGCGAACCCACCCAAGCGCTTTTCCACTTTCCAAGCATTGACAAAAGAGTATACTGGTTGAATATGAAGCGTGGCATTTTTATCATTCTGGGGATAATGTTTTTTGCAAGCATGCCATCAATTGTGCAGGCGGCGATTACTATGGGCGGGGCGCGGAATATCGTATTTACAAAGTCTGTTCCAGCCGCAAATAATGTATATGTGGCAGGTGCTACGATTATCATTGCCACCACCACCCCGCAAGATTTAACTGTCATCGGCGGGTCGGTTATATTGTCCGCGCCTGTACGTAAAGATGCATTGGTGGTTGGGGGCTCCATCGGTGTGCGCGCACCAATCGGTGGAAATTTGCAGGTTGCGGGAATTCGTGTATCGGTATCCGCACCTGTTTCAAACGATTTGGCAGTCATGGGTTTTTCCGTTGTTGATCGCGGAGGTACTCCGGGAGATGTTCTTGCCGTGGGCGGTACGGTACGTCTACTTTCCGGAGCGCGCGGTACGGTTACGGTATATGGGAACGATGTATATCTTTCAGGCACATTTGATAAGTCAGTGAGTGTACGTGCAATTAACATCCTGACACTTGCTCCGCACACAATAATTCATGGCTCGCTTCGCTATGAAGCGTCCGAAGCGGCGAATATTCCTTCATCGGTTCAAATAGGTGGTCCGGTTACGTATATTGGTGCATCATTTCTTCCCACCTCGCAAGAGGCGTCAGCATTTGCGCTTGCGGGCATGGGTATCTTTTTCTTGGTGCGCATCATCGGCGCGCTTATTGTTGCGGGGTTGTTTGTTGGATTTTTCCCGGCGTTTACCAACAAGGTGGCGAAACAAGTTACCAATGAACCGTTTCGTCACACATTGCTCATGTTGCTTCTCGGGTTCGGGATTATTGCGGCGACACCGATACTGTTATTTTTCCTTGCCATATCATTTGTCGGGCTTGGTGCTGCCTTTATACTCGGGGCAGTGTATGTTCTTTTACTTCTTTTGGCATTTGTGTACGCGGGTATTATTTCAGGAGCAATATTACGCAAAAGTTTCAGCAATCGCGATAAGCCGGTAACCTGGAAAGATGCGGTGTTTGGTATGTTTGTACTTATGCTTATCAGTATAGTTCCGGTATTCGGTATGCTCACTATCTGGGTTCTTATGTGTATTGCCACAGGAATACTTGGTTCGTTGTTTTATCACTTTGCGTTCATTCACAGAACAAGTGAACCATTATAATTTTTTAATCCACCCCACCCATGTCTTCAGTAGATGCACACGATACTCAGCATACGATACCGACTTTTTTAATTATATTCGGTATTACCGGTGATTTAAGTCGGCGTAAATTATTATTGGCGCTTTGGCATTTGTATCGCAATGGTCTTCTCCCGCCACAATTTCGCATTATCGGTTTTTCCCGCAGAGAATTTTCAAATGAAGCATTTGCCACGTTTGTGCGTGAGGCGCTTGCTGATATTTTCACATCGGCTGACGCGAAGCTCGTACAAAATTTTTTAAATCTATTTTCATACCGTCAAGGGCATTTTGATGTGAAAGAGAGATACGTGGCACTTGGCGAGTATATAAAGTCACTTGAGCGTGCGCATCATTCGCCTGCAAACAAATTATTCTATCTCGCAATTTCTCCATCACATTATGAAATAGCACTTCAAAATTTACATGATTCCGGTATCACAAAGCATGAACACTCGGCATACCCGGCGCGTATTCTCATTGAGAAACCATTTGGGAAAGACATACACACAGCGCGCGCACTTGATGAAAAACTCAGCGCCCTGTTCAAAGAGGAGCAGATTTATCGCATTGACCACTATCTTGCAAAAGAGATGATACAAAATATATTGCACTTCAGGTTTTCAAATTTTATTTTTGAGTCACTGTGGAATACTGCGGGAATTGAAAAAGTGCACATTCAACTTATGGAAACGCTTGGCATGGAAGGGCGCGGAAAGTTCTATAGCGATACTGGAGCTCTGCGTGATGTCGGACAAAATCATCTTTTACAAATGCTTGCCATGATTGCCATGGATAATCCTGAGAAATCTGATGCGTTGCATATTCGCGCAAAGCGTGCTCACATACTTTCAAAACTGCGCCCGGTTGAGAATCTTTCGCGCGATGTCGTGCGCGGACAATACGAAGGGTTTGTTCTGGGAGATGACATTGAGTCCGATGCGCAAACGGAAACTTATTTTAAGATACGTGCTTTCTTGGATACTCCCGCATGGAAAGGTGTACCGTTTATTTTGGAAAGCGGAAAACGTATGCGTCAAAAAATCGCGCACATTGTAGTATATTTTAAACGGTCTCAGCATGCGCTGTGTGCGACTACCGATTCGCGCAATTGCCAAAACACACTTACCTTTACACTGCAACCGCAGGAAGAAATTTCAATACAATTTTGGGCGAAAAAGCCGGGGCTTTCAAACGAGGTTGAACCGCGCACCCTTCGTTTTTCCTATCGTGAAGATACGCCGTTGTCGCACCTTCCCGATGCGTATGAACGTGTGTTGTATGATTGCTTAAATGGTGACCAAACATTATTTGCGGGAACCGATGAGGTGCTTTCCGCATGGCGTTTTATAACTCCGATTATAGAAGCATGGCATGCAGAGCCACTCCACACCTATGGGCAGGGAACCGATGGACCGGAAAGCGAATCTTTTGATGCGTATGCATGAACGACTTTTTGATGTTGACAACAAGCACAGCGCGCGCTCCGCGCGCTCTCAAAAAATCGTTGCGTATTTAAAACAAGAATATTCAAAACCAAAAAGTGAGCTCACCTATACAACCCAATTTCAATTTGTCGTTGCGGTCGTTCTTTCCGCACAATGTACCGACAAAAAAGTGAACGCCTGCACCGATGTGTTATTCAAAAAATATAAAACGGTGGGGGACTTTGCAGATGCCCATTTTGATACTTTCACCAAGGAGATATCGTCAATTACTTTTTTCAGAGCTAAGGCGAAAAACATCATCGCTACCGCCCGAGAAATAAAAGAACGTTTCGGCGGGAAAATTCCTCGTACGGAGCATGAGCTCACCACATTGCCCGGTATCGGATACAAAACGGCGCATGTGGTATTGGGAGAGCTTTTTCAAATATGGGATGGTATTGCAACAGACACTCACGTGAAGCGTTTTGCCAAGCGTTTTGATTTGACCGATAATTCGGACCCCGTTAAAATTTCCAAAGACCTTGAAAAACTCATACCAAAGAAAGATTGGAAATATGTGAACAATGGCTTGGTACTGTACGGACGATACAAATGTCCCGCGCGTCCTCACGACTGTGCAGACCATCCACTCACAAAACTCTATCAACCCGCCGCCACTCGCTGGCCCCGAGCGAAGTGATTTTTGTCAGCCGTCGGGTCGCAGGTGCGCTATTCTAAAAAGTTAGCACTAAGGCAACACAGCCGGCATAATAGAAAAAATGGACCGCTCCGGGTCACTTGACCAAGTCTTAGTCAATTTTTTCTATTATGCCGGCTGTGTGGCTACATTATCAAGTCTTATTGGCTTTATGAGGGAAGGAGGAAGTCGGACTTCCACATTCTGAACTCACAACTTTGATTAGGGGGTCGGACTTCCATAGAAGTCCCGGAATAAAATGAGAGGCACTCAATTAAGAATGCCTCAAAACTAAAGCGGAATATGGAGAGAGGGATTTTGGTATGTTAGAGCTCTTTTAATTCTTTTAATACCCCTTGAAAAGTATTGAGGATATGGACCAAGCCACATTTCCAACAGCTCCGAGGCGTGATACTCGTGCGTCATTGCGTTATGACGCAGAGCAAATTCCGCGAAATCATCTCCAAGGATTTTTTTGTAATGATATCGTAAAAATCCTTTGATTCCACCGGATATTTCAAAACCGGCGAAATCGTCCTCTCCTTTCGCAGGATATCGCTTGCGGAGAAGGCTAACGTGAGGGTAAACAAACCCTCCGACCGTATATTGTCGGCAATCTCCATCCCCGATAAATACGGTCAAAAAATCAATCCCACTTTGCCAGTGAATCAGTGGTTCGCCTTCTTTTTTATTTTCTAGTTTGATTAAAAACTCTAGAAATCCCGGATTAATTCCATACATGGCCACCACTCCTACATTTATCTTGTTTGAGGTTAGCACAATATTGTAAACATAGCTAACAACGGTAAATGGAGGAGAAGAGGGAAGTCGGACTTTCATAGCCATCTTTGATGAATGATGTGGAAACATTGGATATTCAATTATCGGACATCGGATGTTCGTTAATTGAAGCGTGTTTTAATATAGTAAACGTAGTCAGGAAGCGCCTATTGGCATGCGCCATTTGCTCGCGTGCGGTATGATGTGTGTATGAAAGAGAAACGACCGGTGGCGGTGTTTGATATTGATGGCACAATTTTTCGCTCTTCACTTCTTCTTGAGCTCGTGGAGTGTCTTATTGAGCGTGACATATTTCCAAAGGAAACACGTGAGGTGTATGCAAATGAGCATTTGCAGTGGCTTGACCGCAAGGGTGATTATTCGGTATACGTTCACAAAGTGGTTGATGCATTCGGGCGACAGCTGAAGGGGGTGCCGTACGGCGAGGTGGCTGATGTGGCGGGAGAAATAATTGAGGAAATGAAAAACCGAGTGTATCGCTATACGCGCGATCTTGTACAAGACTTGAAACACCGCGGATATTATCTGCTTGCAATATCGCACTCACCCAAACTCATTGTTGATGGTTTTGGGTATGAACTTGGGTTTGATAAAACATATGGGATTTTTTATTCCACCGGTGCCTCGGGATGTTTTACTGGTGGAATAGAAGATGAAGATTTAATTATGAATAAAGGAACGATTTTGCGACGTGTCGTACGCAAAGAGGGTCTTACGTTTGTCGGTTCTGTGGCAGTGGGTGATACGGAAAGTGATTTGCCGATGCTTGAACTTGCCGAAACATCAATTGCTTTTAATCCGAATAAACTTTTATATCGCGAAGCCAGACGTAACGGATGGCAAGTGGTGGTTGAGCGTAAAGACGTGATATATGAACTATAGAGTGTTGTTGTGCGTCACAATGTGCTTATAGAGGTATTATAATAAGGTATGAATAAAGAGACGGTCTCACAGTATGCCGTGCAAAAAGGAAAACCTATAACGATAAGTGCATTCCGACAATTGGTGTGGCGATATTATAAAGCTCATGGACGACACGAGCTTCCCTGGCGCACTACGCGCAACCCATATTATATTTTGGTATCGGAGATAATGTTACAGCAAACACAAGTTGAGCGAGTCATTCCTTTCTATTCCTCTTTCATAACACAATTCCCGACCATTCATCAGCTTGCCCGTGCGCCACTTTCCGAAGTGCTCACCGCGTGGCAGGGGCTTGGATATAATCGCCGAGCAAAAATGCTTCACACTGCCACGATAACGGTGGTGGAACGTTATCATGGAATACTTCCGAAAAACAGTACACAACTTGAGTCATTGTCCGGTGTCGGTCCCTACACGGCGCGCGCCATTATGACTTTCGCATGGAATTACGAAGAGATTTTTATTGAAACAAATATTCGTACCGTTTTTTTGCATCATTTTTTCAATGGAGTGACACATTTAGTATCGGACAAAAATATTATCAAGTATATTTCTCTTACTCTGCCAAAAAAATATCCGCGGCAATGGTATTTTGCACTTATGGATTATGGTGCATATCTTAAACAACAAGGTGTGCGTATAAATAAGTACAGTGTGCACTATGTGATACAAAAACCATTTTCCGGTTCATTGAGAGAGGTGCGTGGCGCTATTGTGCGACGTTTGTCGCACAATAGCGCCACGCAAGAGATGCTACTTTCTTTGTATGGCGCACGGCGTCGCGCGCAATCTCTCCGCGCACTTGAAATGCTCATGAGCGAAAAGTTGGTGATGAAGAAAGGGAGATATATTGTCCTTTCTGATGCTTCCGGTTTAGTAAGTGGTGCGAATCAGGAGTGAAGCGATTGCGCCCGCCACCATAAGAAATACGCCGGTTGAAATAAAAAATAGTGAAAACCCGCTCATGAAAAAAAAGACGCTTGCGGTCAGTGGCGCAATAAGGTTTGCGAAAGGCCAGGTGTCACGAAACGCCGCAATCTCTTCGGAATCTTGCTCGGACACACTCCTGAAAAAATGTGTTTCTGTCATCGCCTCCACCAGCGCGGCACCAACGCGAGACGAAACCAAGATGGCAAGTATTATTAAAACCGATGTAGTGGTGGTAATAATCGGTACCAGAGCGAAGGTGCTACCCATAATAATAAATCCGAGAGCCATGAGTTTTTTATCTGTGTGAAATCGGTCGGAAATGACGCCTGCCGGATATTCAACGAATACAAAAGGAAGTAGCATGACGGAAAAGATCCACCCTAACTGTCCCCACGGAATGCCAAGTACGTTGTGCAGATATATTGGTGTGTATAATGGCGCCCACATATAAAATAGGTCTAAGAAAAAGTGTGCACTTATCACAGCAGATAGATTACGGTCATGAAATATGGTGCGTAGTGCGGAACCGAAATGAAGCTCTTTGGGAGGTTTGCCGGTAGGCAATTTTCGTCCGGCAAACAGTATGACAATCGGTATGATAACTACTGCCACAGCAAGGAATACGCGACTGTAATCATTAGTATCAAGCAAAAGCGCTCCCATAAGAAGCGGGGCGCCTGCTGTTGCCACGTTGCCCACGGTTAAAAAAAGTGTGCGAACCTTTCCGGTCATTCCTTTCTGCAAAGTGACTGCGGCAAGAAGTAAATCAAATGTGTAATATAAAAACGGTTGCAAAGCAATGATGAGGGCGATACCGATTACTGCGACAATAGCGTTTGGAACGGCGGCAAGTGCCAAGAGTACCAATATCTGCAGTAATGCAAGGAAAATTGCAAGTGTCTGTGCGCCAAATCGTGCGGTATAGCGTGGAAGCATGGGGAACCCAATAATAGAGATAAGCGCACCCCCGGCAATAACCAAGCTCGCATAGGTATTTCCAATGAACGCAGATAAATACGGAATAGCAATGAATATGGTAATGATGGATGATATTTCAAAAAAGAAATTTCCGACAGATAGGGTAATGCGAGGATGCATGGATTTTTATTTTGTACTTTGTGGAAAGTATATCATACCCCCGTGGCGACGCAGTCGCCACGGGGGTATGATATACTTTCCCAATTTGTACT
>DRJB01000037.1 GCA_011052355.1 Candidatus Kaiserbacteria bacterium | reverse complement strand
AGTGGCCGTGGATGCCAAATGAAATGAAAAATAAACTAGAGACCTCTCCGTGGATTAAGATGTTTCAGAACGCTAGGGAATGGTGTGAACAAAATAATTAGAGAAACCTTACTTACATTAGATTAAAAACACACACAGTAAAACAATGAGTAAAACGACCATGAGTGCCACTTTTTATTTGTTATTATTTTGCCTATAGCGTTGTAATCATTTCTTTAACCCTAAGCAAAAAGAAAGCGCTGACGGCACATTTGCTGTATACTTACAGGTATTATGAAAATAGTGTTTACTGGAGGAATAACCGGGGGGCATTTCTATCCCATCATCGCCATTGCAGAAGCAATTCACGATTTGGTGAGCAAAGAATATATTGTGGCGCCAAAATTGTACTACATCGCACCAACACCGTTTGATTCTCAAGCTCTTTTTGCAAATCAAATAACCTTTTTAAAAAACACCGCCGGGAAAATACGTCGCTATCCGTCTATTCTCAATTTTACCGATTTTTTCTTTACAATAATCGGATTTATATGGTCATTTTTTCAATTACTTATTTTGTATCCGGACGTGATTATTTCAAAAGGTGGGTATGCGAGTGTTCCAACGGTACTTGCCGCACGTGTGCTTGCCATACCTATCATCATTCACGAATCAGATGCAAAGCCGGGACGTGCGAATTTACTTGCTTCACATTTTGCCGCACGAATTGCAATATCTTTTCAAAGCGCGAGTACTTATTTTCCTGAAAAAGTACAAAAACGAATTGCGCTTACCGGCATACCGGTGCGCAAGGCACTGCGTATGTCACCACCCAAAGATAGCGCCACGCTTCTTGGCATAGATTCTTCAGTCCCGACAATTTTTATCATGGGCGGTTCCGGTGGCTCTAAACGTATTAATGAAATAGTGCTCGCCGCACTTCCGGATCTGGTTAAGATGGTGAATATCATACATCAAACAGGTGCAAAAAACATTGACGGCGTGCGAGCCATATCTGCCATCGCGCTTGAGGGAAACCCGCACCCAGCTCGGTACAAACCATTTGCCTATCTTTCCGCACAAGCAATGTTGCAATCAGCGTCTGTCTCGCGCCTTATCGTTTCGCGTGCCGGCTCCGGCACCATTGCCGAGATTGCCACATGGAAACTTCCGGCAATTCTCATACCAATTCCTGAAGAAATAAGCCACGACCAACGTAAAAATGCCTATGCGTTTGCACAAAGTGGCGCCGCAGTGGTTATTGAAGAAGCAAACTTGACCACGCATATTCTTATTTCTGAAATACAACGACTTATCAATGATCCCGACAAAGCGCGACGTATGGGTGAGGCGGGTGCTTCGTTTGCACAACCTGAGGCAGCGGAAATAATCGCAAAAGAAGCACTTGCCATTGCCATTACCCACGAATCATGAATTCGGATTTGCCACACAAAGAGGTGGTGCATACACGATTTGCCCCGAGCCCAACCGGATTTTTGCATAGTGGAAATTATCGTACTGCAGTATTTTCATTTTTGTTTGCAAAGCAACACGAAGGATTGTTCTCGTTGCGTATTGAAGATACCGATACGCAACGCTCAAAAAAAGAATATGAGGATGCTATTATTGATTCGCTCACCTGGCTTGGGCTTACATGGGATACTCATACTCGCCAAAGTGAAAACCGCCAAAGACACAGGGAGCTTTTGAAGAAATTAATCGCGAGCAATCACGCATATATCTCACAAGAAACCGGTGCGGGAGATGAACGCAAAGAAGTTATCCGTTTTCGCAATCCCGGAGGAATTGTTTCATTTATAGATATTATTCGCGGTGAAGTATCTGTTGACGTTAGTGATTTGGGAGATTTTGTTATTGCGAAAAGCATAGATGAACCAATTTTCCATTTTGCGGTTGTGGTGGATGATGCTGACGCCAATATCACACACATCATTCGCGGTGAAGACCACATCTCAAACACACCCAGACAAATACTCATACAACGTGCGCTTGGCTTTTCAACACCGCAGTATGCGCACCTACCGCTTATTCTGGCACCGGACCACAGTAAACTTTCCAAACGAAAAGGAGCGCGCCCACTTACGGTATATCGCGATATGGGTATTCTTCCTGAAGCACTGTTGAATTATTTGGCACTACTTGGGTGGAATCGTGGTGACGACCGAGAATTTTTTTCACGCGAAGAGCTTATCAAAGCATTTTCACTTGAGCGCGTACAAAAATCAGGCGCACAGTTTGACGAAACAAAACTTCTTTCAATAAATCGGCACTGGATGCGACAACTAAGTGTTGATGAATATATTTCCCGTGGAGCGTTAAACGCTCCACGGGAAAGTGAGCGACTTCATCGCGTGGTGCCACTGTTGAAAGAGCGCGTGCATACCTTTGAACAAGCACAAGAATTACTTAACGGCGAGTTCTCATTTTTATTTGAAAAAATAATAACCATTGATCGCGACATACTGCTTAAAAAAGAACCACTTGGAAATACAGAGACAACGCGCACACACCTTGTGGAAATTAAAAAGAAAATAGAAACATTCTCCGAAACTCCGACATTTGAAAAAGTGCATGACACTCTCATGCCGTACGCAGATGAAAAGGGAAGGGCGCAAGTACTTTGGCCATTGCGCTACGCACTCTCCGGAGCCATACATTCTCCCGATCCATTTATCATCATTTCCATTATTGGGAAAAAAGAATCTCTGCAACGTATTGACAGTGCGCTTGCCGTACTTTAATACATCACATTCATCCCATAATATATAGGGGTTTCTTATTATTTTAGATACCATGTCGCAAAAGGTATATTGTGCGACATGGTATTATTTTAATTCCCTTTCAATCTCAACACAAAATTATTGGGATATACATTTACGGAAAACTATTATTTATTCAGACTTCCCCATTATTTTTGTAAAGATTTTTTTTGTTCAACATCAAGCGCATGAATAATGAGGTTTACATATTTCTCCGGCTCAACAAGAAATTCAAAATGATTTCCTTCCGTTGGATAAAAATAATCAACCGCATCTGTATCAAAGATTTTTTGTATGTTATTCAATGGAAATACTCTATCATTGGTAGCGTGAATAATCGCCGTCCCAATACCCTTTTTATGAAGTATTTTTAACATACCCATTACATTCTCTTTCGCTATGGCATTTGCTTCTTTAATTGTTTTCATTGGATTTTCCATAACATACGTTACAATCTCTTTTCCAATTTCGGAAAGTTCCTCTCTCCTTTTGGGCATAAAGATGAATTCTTTTGCCCACTGAATAGCTTCCGTAATAAAACGATTTGCTAATCTTAAGACCCTGTCTTCTTTAATAAATCCTCCCGGGTCCACCAAAATGATGTTTCTAAATTTCTCGGGACATCTTGTTGCGGCGAGAATACCATTAATTCCGCCCTCCGAATAAAACACCGCGTCAACCCGAGAAACACCACTATTTTCAATCACCGCAAGAATTTCCTTGGCTTTTCTGAGCTCAACCAATGGTGTCCCATCTTTTACGGTCGGTTTTCTCACGTGTGTTGGATGAACAAGAGAAAGTACCCTCCGATTTTTTTTATAAAAAGAATGCAATACTTCTTTGAACATCATCTTTTTCCCCGCCCACCCGGGAGCAAGAAATATCGGAACCGGGTCAATATCTTTAGCGGGAGATATATCAACAAATGCCAAAGAAGTTCCGGAAAACTCCATTATTTCTTTTTTATTAAACTGGATTTCAAAATCCGTTTGTGCTATTTCACCCATACAATCTTTCTTTCATACACTATTATTTTATTACAGAAAATATGTTATACATTGTTTTATTTTGCCGATTACTCGTCGGAACCTTCTTTACACTCGGTTTCAGTATGTTGCGTTATGAAAGTAAACGCTTCATCAACAGAATCAACAACATGCAATAAATCCATATCTTGCGGACCTATGGTTTTAAACTTCTTCAGTAATTGTTCCTCAATAAACGTCATAAGTGGATTCCAGTACGTGCTATGGTACATTACAATCGGTACTTTACGTATTTTTTTCGTCTGTACCAGTGTTACAACCTCAAAAAATTCATCAAGTGTGCCAAATCCTCCCGGGAAAAAAATATATACCTCGGAAGCAAATGTTAACATTACTTTTCGTACAAAAAAATGGTCAAATTCAAACATATCCGTCAGATATTCATTTGATTTTTGCGGATGAGGAAGTCTGACATTGAGCCCGACAGAGGAACCACCAACCTCATAGGCGCCCTTGTTTGCCGATTGCATAATTCCGGCACTCCCGCCCGTAATGACTGCGTATTCTTTTTCTTTTGCCAATCGTGCGGCGAGTTCGGTTGCTTGTTTATATATCTCCGGGTCAAGTGTTTCGCGTGCTGAACCGAAAAAAGTTGCGGCAGTGCCATACCTGCGAATTAATTCAAATCCCTCAACAAACTCTGACATTATTTTGAATACTCTCCACGACTCAATACGATGTGGCTTACACACAAGCGGTGAAAATTCATCAGGAACTTGAGTGTGACCTTCTTCTATCGTGCGCATCAGTTTATGCGCAACCTCGTGTGAATTTTTATCATTATTTACCTTGTTCATATGTTAAATGACATTTTATATTATTATGAATAAACAATACCTTCTTATTTTATAATCCACACATCGTGCGATGCCGAGGTAATACATCTATTATACAGCACATATGACCTAATTGCAGAATGTGCATATGTAGTATGAGATGAAAACATAAGCGAAATAAAAAATATAAATGATTAATGACCAAAACAATTGAGTGCCGGTGTATACCCTTTTGCAACAGCCATCGCAGGTGATTGGAACCATATTTTATTTTCTTTATGAATACGTTTAGCTCCGGCACAGGAAATTAAATAATACCTACCACCGTTTTTTGAAGCCACAATCGTTTCCTTATGCGTAACTTTATTACCTACCGATGTGGTTTTGGGCACCACTTGCGCACCAAGAGTAGATGCCCCTCCCCCACCGCCATTTTCATTTTGTGTGGTTGTTGCAGACGCGGGTAGTTCAATTCGGATGCCTTTTCCATAATAAGAATTATTTTCTCCGGCAATAAACCCAAGTCCAAATCCGGCAAATGTGGTGGCAATAAAAAGTAAAACCACTATCCCATCTCGCGAAACGCGAAGTGGAATAGTGGGCAATACCTGTCTATACGTAATTACGCGTTGCTTGCATTTTTGATAAACCGTTGCTATACTCATAGATAATATAAGTTTCTTATATATTACATCATATCATGTCAAGTACAAAAGCTGGTGGCGCAACAAAAAATGGTCGCGATTCAAATCCGAAATATCTCGGCACTAAATTATATACCGGGCAAAAAGCGCGTATTGGAATGATTATTGTACGCCAACGAGGAACTAAAATTGAAGCGGGAAAGAATGTACACATAGGAAAGGATCATACATTATTTGCGGTCGCCGATGGAACAGTGTCATACAGAAGCATACGCAAACAACGATTTAATGGAAATCTCATACGGAAAAAAGTGGTGGATGTCCTATAACAAGCAAAACACTTCTCGTATTATAAAAAATAATTTGGAGCAGGCATACACAAAATCGGACATTGAATGTCCGATTTTGTGTATGCCTGCTTTCCAATAATAAAAATAACAATAGAAAAACCTAAACTATTGTTTTGCTTCAACAATAATTGAAAACTTTCCAAATAGTTCTCCGTGCGATACCGGAACATCATACGTACCGATTTCTTTTATCGGATGCTCCAGCTTTATCATATCTTTTGGAAGTGATACGTTCGCTTGCTCTTTAATCGCAGAAAGTATTTCCGAGATACCAACCGCCTCGTAAAGATGTCCTTTCTCATTTACCGATACCGCAATTGATATGCGCGCTACAGAAAGCGTTGCTATATTTTGCTCAAGTAATTTCTCTTGTACTTCCCTCTCGACAATGAGCTTCTCTTTACGTGTTTTTGCGATATGTTGCTGTACCTGCGTTGCTGAAATCGCCTTTCCCGTACGAATAAGAAAATTAAGCGCATACCCATCGGCAACACTTACCACATCATGGGTATCTCCGACACCCTTCACGCGCTGTGTAAGAACGATTTTCATAATATGCCCATCATACCCTTTCCACAAACAAAACGCAAGAAAAGTTGTAGTTACACCACATTTTTTCTAGAAACAAAGATGCCTAATCCATTTTCTGAAAGATGACGTGTCGGCATATCTCTGGTATGCTTTGCATATATATGAAAAACCGTTTATTGTTTCGCTACACAATTGCCATAAGCGGATTGTTTATGCTTATTCTGTTTGCCGGCTATACTGCCGGATACCGTCTTGGTGCGGGGCTTGTGCTCACAAGAGAGCAAGAGGTTATCATCACTAACATCCCAAATGACGCCAAAATATTCTCGGATTATGCATTACGCACCGGCATACTAAATAACACCATTTCAATATCCCTTATCCCCGGGAACCACATGCTTCTTGCATCTGCGAAAGGATACTGGCCATGGAAATATATGGTAACCGTTCCCGAAAGTAAATCTATCACTGTTCGCGCATTTTTAATTCCACGAGTACCAAAAGGTAAAATACTAAATGGTAATGAACGTCTGCTGGCAAAAAAGAAAATTGCCTCGGTAGTTTTGCCAACTCCGGCGCAACCGCTTACATTCACCAATGAATGCATGTCTCTTGCCACCTCCGGAAATCAAGTAATCGCCACACCGCTTCCGCCTTCATCGTCTTGTACCCCCCCACCATACCTATGCTCCAAAAATACTTGCTCACCGACAATTATATTTTCTTCTGCAAAAAAAATTACAGGGCTCATACCATATCCCGGACGAGATGATGCTATTTTGATTGAAATCGGCAACACCATATATGCGCTTTCCATTGACCCGCGCGCACCAAGAACGTTCGCTCCGTTGCTCAAGGGCATCTCACCGCGCATGGCGCAAGGGAAAGATAATACATTATTTGTGCAAGATGAAAAGACAATTTATCAACTTACTTTGTAACTATGTATGTTATTGACGTTGTACCGTTTGTCCGTGGAGCTCCCGCGGAAACTTTGTCCTACAGGTCAAAAACTTCAATTGCAAACGGAACAATAGTTTCCGTACCACTTCGCCGGCGCACTGTAACGGCGGTCGTAACAGAATGCATCTCGGTGTCAGACATGAAGTCTTTTTTGAAAAATGCTTCATTTATTCCAAAGAGTGTGATTGCGCAAACTCTTTCACACCTTCCACCTGCCTATTATTCCACAGCGCTTGTAACAGCGTGCCGGCACGGTGCACCCAAAGGAGAAGTGTTACGACAGTTATTCACCAATGACAGTATAGTTGCCGGCTTTCCAAATGACTTTTTATACGGTGAAAAATTTGTACGAAAACAATGTGAAGCTCCATATAAAAATCGTTTGCGAGAATACTCTATACTCTTCTCTGGTGCGCCAAAAAAAAGTACCGCGTTGTTTGTAGTACCAAGTATTGTTGAAGCGAAGCGTCTCACAGCGCACTTTCATTGCAATGTGGTGATTGTACATGGAAACCAAAAAGCTCACAAACGCCAAGAAATGATTCACGAAGCATATGAAGCGCCAATTGTCATCGTAACCGCTCCGTATGCATTTATTCCAATCAAGCGCTTTTCAACAATTGTTATTGAAAGAGAAAGTGCTCAAGCATTCACGAACAGGCGATATCCACATACGGACATGCGCATAGCGTTGTTTGAGCTTGCAAAAACACGACGTTGTACGTTACTTATCGGTGATTATCCGATACGTATTGAGACACGTATACCACACGGAAAATCAATGCGTAATATATATGCAAAAAAAATACATATACTTTCCACTCGCACAAATGATTTGCGCGTACCGGAACAGCACTATTCCACTCTTCCTCTTCCATTGCGCAACACAATACAGAGCGCGCTTGATAGAAAAGAGCGCGTGCTTCTTCTGGCGGTGCGTCGCGGGTACGCTGCTACAGCAGTATGCAAAGACTGTGGCGAAGCGGTTCGTGATGTGCACGGACGAGCACTTTCACTTGCGACACAGAACGGGAAAAGAGTTTTTCGCAGTGCGGACGGAACGATTATTCAGAGAGCGGACATCCATTGCAATAACTGCGACAGCTGGAACCTGGTCCCGCTTGGAGCAGGCATTGAGCGCGTTGAAGAAGACGTAAAAAAATATTTTTCGGAAGCCGAGTTGGTTCGTTTTGATTCGGACACCATTACAAGCGTGGCGGGTGCTGTGCGCGCGCTTGACAAAGCGCGCGCACAGCAAACCATTTTAATCGGTACTGAAAAACTAATCCCATGGCTTGAGCCGGGAGACTTGTTCTCTACTGGTATAATTGTTTCCGCCGATTCTTTGTTGTCAGTTCCCTTTTGGAGAGCACGTGAGCGATTTGTGCGCATAGCACTGTCACTTGCGCAACATACGCAACACCTTATCATAGCAACACGCCACCAAAAAGATACGGCATGCCAAGCACTCACACAACCGGATATGACATTATTTCTTGATGAGGAGTTACAACTACGAAAGGAACTCCATTATCCTCCATATGATTATTTGTTAATTTTCAGAATTACCGGAAATGAAGATTATCTTGAACAGGGAGAAATCTTACTGCGAGACATTTTTACCACACATACACCCAACCGCCTTCCCGACAGAATTATAACAAAAAATAAACGCGTTCGTACTTTGATATACAAACAAAAACAACTACCCGGTGAGAATATTTCAAAACGTATAGCCGGGCTTCCACACTACATAACGCATACCATCAATGGAGAATCACTGTGGTAATCTTTAGTAAAACACTACCCGTGTTTAGATGTAGGGATACGGTGGCGCGGTGTCTTGAAGATTGAATGTATGCAGTATGATATTTACCAAACCCCATATCGATATCATAACGGCAAAACCGATGAGCCCATACATGAGTAATTTCCACCCCTTTGCTTGCTCTTCAGGGTTAGCACCGCCGGCAATGAAATATTTAAACATGCCCCATATAAATACTATAAATGCTATTGAAAAAATAATAGGAACCAATATACCATTGATAATTTCAAGAATAAGAATTGCGTAACCGGAGGCGCCATTGCAATGACCTTGCGTTGAAAATCCAAAGAAATTACTCAGACTGTTGGAGCTTCCACTGACATAACCATTGCCTGTGTTCGCACAACCATTGATAGAAGTTCCGCCTGAACCAGTTCTAAAATTAAAAAAAGCATGCGCAGTGGGAGCGGGTACGGCGGTAAATGCTCCAAATGACACTATTCCCACAAGCGCAATAAGCGCAATACTTTTTATCGCGGGATGAAGCAATATATTTTTAATATAAAAATAAACGTGTGTAAACATGTATGTAATAATTATAACATCAGTGCGACTCCGGCGATATTCACCAGTCCCCATACTGTGAATAACAATACCATGCCGATTAAACCCCATAACATAAATGTTCTTGCATGTTCTCGTTCGTTTGTATCTGCTCCGTGCAATATGTAATAACGGAACACTCCCCATAAAAACGCCACAAGAGAAAGTCCGAGTATGACCGGCACAACTTCGTGGTTCATCAAAGATATGATGAAATCAACATATTGCTTAAAATCCATTGGCGCTGGTGTTTTCACGATGGTGTTTGAGAAATCGTATGTATGGTTGAAGTAATCATGTCGGAAATTACATGCGCACCCAAAATGACAAGAGCCCCAACAACCGTCCACAGAAACATAATGCGCACCTTTTCAAGCTCACCGGCATTACCTCGCGCGGCAGTAAATTTAAACCCGACGTATACAATCATAAGAATAACAAACACGGTACCTATTTTAACGAGGTAAGTTAAAATATCATTAAGAAGTTCAGTGATGGATTTTGCTTTGAGCGGATTACACAGACCGGATTGCCCGGACGGACACAAACTTGCTTCTTGAGCAGCCCCCTGCACCGCCGAAGGCGGTGCAGGGGGCTGCGAGCCCACGCTCGCTGTTGCTGCTAACGAAAACGCCGGGAAAAGCGTGGCTGAAAATAAAAATAGTGAAAATAAGAATCTCATTGCAGTGTTGCGGTTATTGCCTGCTCCGCTCGTGTAAGCGCATCGGGAATTGAAAGTTGTCCCGCATTTACTTGACTAATCATACCTGAAAAAATACTCCCTGTCGTTGCTTTAGATGGGGATAACCACGTGCGCGACATAATCGCCGCGGAGTAAGCGGTGCTTTCCGTTGGGCTTGACGGACGCGACGAAAGAAGAGAGCGCAACACCGGCGTCAGTCCGGTTGCTTTTGCGATAATACTCTCTGGCGACGCATTGGAAAGCGCCGAAGCGACTGTAACGGCGCCTCGTATATTTCTACTCCCATGTGGCAAAGAAAATGCATACACTTTTGCATACACGGTCTTTATTTTTGAAACAGAAGATTGCGGTACCGAAGTCACATCAAAAGACAAATTCGGATTTGCTTGCGTGAAAAATTTTGCTTCAGAGGCATACCCGATATACAGCGCCGCATTGCCCGCAAGAAACATTTGCTGTGAGTTCGGAAGTGTACTGTTCCAATTATAGGTTGTCTTCGTTGGGTCGGCGAATTGCGTATAGAAACCAAGAACCTCCACTCCGGCGGAATTACTTGTTCCGGTTGTATTTGACACGCCACTCGCATTCAAAAGAGCTCCGCGAACCTCCCCCGAAGATGTTCGTTTTACAATGGGAACGCCCGCCTGCATAAAAAGAGTGGAAAGAATTGCCGTCGCATCATGCACGTTGTTATACGTGCCAAGTGGTATGAGTACTTGCGAAAGCTCTCCTGTGGCGATTTTTTTTGTAAAAAGTGGTACAAGTCCGGAAAGCTCATCCCATGTGCGTGGCGGTCGCGCAATACTTTCTGAAGACAAAAGTGTGCGATTGTAATACAGAACAAGCGGGTCAACAAGCAATGGGATGCCATACGAACCGCGAGAAGAAAGATACACCGTGGCGACATCGGCAAACGCATTGAGGAAGTTTCGTTGCGAAAATGAAGTGTAAGGAATGGGCGTAAGCACGCTTCGCAATGAGGCAAGATGCGTCTGCGGAATAAGAATTAAATCCGGTCCATCACCACTTGCGATGGCGGTCGTAAGTATTGAATCAAACTCTGTCGGATTTTTGTATACATAAGAAACCTCTTTCATTTCTTGGTTCTGCTGTGAGATGTCACCAAGCGCCGTACGAAAAGATTGTGATGGAAGAGTTCCCCAAATTACCACTTTTCCCACTGCGCCATTGCCTTTTTTCCCACTGGAATAAGTTGACATGACAAATATGCCACCCAATAAAAGTGCGCCGAAAACCACAAGGAGTATCATTTGAAATGTTGAGATGTTTTTCATACGGCAGAGGCGATAATGGCATAGTGATACGCACCGACAGCGAATTGTTCCTGTGTCTGAAAACCGGCTTCTTTAAGCAAAGCTACAGCGGTTTCTTCCGAGATGGAATCCTGCAACGAGGGACCCGGCGCACTATCTGAAGGAGTCCACTCAACCAAAAGCAATGTGCCACCTATTTTTGTAATTCGCTTAAGTTCTTTGAGCGCTGTTTGAGTATCTTCCAACTGAAATAATGTATTTGAAAAAATGACCGCATCAAAAACTTGGTCGCGCAGTTTCGTACCGAATGGTTTTTCAATATCGCCCCATATGGTTTCTATATTTTGGATATGCTGTTCTTGAGCATTGTGTCGTAAGCGATGCAAAACATCCTCTTGTATATCTATGGCATACACATGCCCCTCATCACCGACTATTTTTGCCACAACAAGTGCGTAGTATCCGATGCCGGAACCGACATCGCCAACACTCATGCCTTCGCGAAGCTTCATGCGCTGTACAAGCATCTTTGGGTCAATGGATTCAAGGTGTGTCACCCCTACAGTATAACAAAAATGTATCAATATGTTTGACACACGCCTGTGTATAAACAAAAACAAAAATGCTAAACAGACACAGGGGTCTTTGCAGCTAAACTAACACAGCAACAGATAGGGTAAGACTTGGCCAAGCGGCCCGGAGCGCCCTATCTGTTGCTGTGTTAGTTTAGCTGCAGTATTCAAATTATTTCTTGAGGTGGGAATGTAAAAAACTTCCACGCACACTCCGGGGGCGTATGGTGTCTATAGCGCGACTATTGAGGCGATTGAATCTCCCGCGCGCATTTTCATAATGCGTACCCCTTGCGTGGCGCGTGAACGTTGCGGGATTTCAGACGAGCTGATACGAATAACTTGACCTTTCTTGGAAACCACTACGATTTCTTGCTCGTTCAAATCACCCATCATTACTTTTGCTCCTATTATTTCTCCGGTCTTTGCGGTAACCTCAGCTGTCTTAATGCCGGATCCACCCCTTCCCTGCACTTTGTACTCACTCATAAGAGTTCGCTTTCCGTGACCCTTACTCATAATAACCATAAGCGATGCGCCTCGTGCATTCGCCGGAATAACTTCCGCAGAAACAACCTTATCGCCTTTTTTCACGTGCATACCGCGCACACCGCCTGCGGTGCGACCCATTTCGCGCACATCTTCCGTTGCAAAACGAATTGATTGACCTTTGGTGGTAACAACCGACACCGTATCGCCCTTGTCTGAAAGTGACGCACACACAAGCCGGTCCGAACCCTTGAGAGATATTGCAATAATGCCTGACGCGCGCACGTCTGCAAAACTTTTTGCCGCTACCCTCTTGGCTACACCCTCACTTGTAACAAAGATAATTGAAAAGGTGCCCCACTTTGTATCTTTGCGCACCGGTAATATGGAAGTTACTTTTTCATCTTGGGCGAGTGGGAGAAAATTCATGATACTTTTACCTTTTGTGGCACGGCGCCCCTCCGGAATATCATACATTTTAAGTTGATACACTTTGCCATGGTCGGTAAAGAAAAGAAGGTCGGCGTGTGTTGAGGCAACCAAGAAATGCCGCACCACGTCCTCTTCTTTTGTAGAGATATCTACCACACCGACCCCGCCGCGCTTTTGCTTCTTATATTCATCCGGGTCGGTACGCTTCACATACCCGCCCTGCGTGAGTACCAACACACTTTCTTTATCCGGTATTAAATCCTCAATAGATATATTCTTCACACCACCTTTAATGATTTTTGTGCGACGGTCATCGCCATACTTTTTATCAAACATAAGCAACTCGGTTTTTACCACACTCAATATGTTCTTGGTGGAAGAAAGTATTTTTTTCAAGCTTGCAATAAGTATTTTAAGTTCCGCGAGCTCGTTTTCAATCTTCTTTCGTTCAAGACCCGCCAGAGTCTGCAAACGCATGGAAAGAATTGCCACTGTTTGTTGCGGCGAAAATGCAAATTTCTTTTGAAGAGCCGCATCGGCGCTCGGAACATCTGCTGACTTTTTTATAATGGCAATCACCTCGTCAATGTGGTCAAGCGCTTTTGAAAGCCCAAGCAATATATGCTCGCGCTCTTGCGCTTTTCGCAAATCAAACTCCGTACGGCGACGGATAATTATCTGCCTGTGCTCTATGAATTTTTCCAACATACCTTTCAATGAAAGAGCCTGTGGGGTTCCGTTTACAAGTGCGAGCATATTGTAGTGAAAGGTGGATTCAAGCTCGGTATGTTTGTACAGAGCGTTTAACACCGCTTGCGGATGCGCCGTTCCTTTCAATTCAACCACCACGCGAATATCCGCGGTTGATTCATCGCGCAAATCTCTAATACCATCAATTCTTTTATCACGCACGAGGTCAGCTATTTTGGTAATCATGTCCGCCTTATTAACACGATATGGTATGGAGCTGATGATAATGCGCGTTTCTTTTTTGTCTTCAATTATTTCCGCCTCTCCGCGCACCACCACTCCCCCACGACCGTTGGCATAGGCATGTGCAATGTCCGCTTTATTAAAAGCGATGCCACCAAGCGGGAAATCGGGACCCTTTACAAATTCAAGCAGGTCTTCGGTGGTTGCTTTCGGATTTTCTATAAGGTGCACAGTCGCGGCAATCACCTCGCGCAAGTTATGTGGAGGAATGTTGGTCGCCATACCAACCGCAATACCAAGTGTGCCGTTGAGCAAAAGATTCGGCACCGCAGAGGGCAATACCGATGGTTCTTTGCGCGTGGCGTCGTAGTTATGATTCCACGCGACTGTTTCTTTTCCGATATCGCGAAGTAATTCTTCACCCATGACAGACATCTTCGCCTCGGTATAACGCATCGCTGCGGGAGAGTCGCCGTCTATGGAACCAAAGTTTCCCTGCCCGATAACAAGCGGATAACGATATGAAAAGTATTGCGCCATTTTTGCCATGGCATCATAAACGGCGGTATCACCATGTGGGTGATATTTTCCAAGTACATCTCCGACAACGGCAGCTGATTTACGAAATCGCCCTGACGCAGTGAGCCCCATATCGCGCATGGCAAACAAAATACGCCTGTGCACGGGCTTTAGCCCATCGCGCACATCGGGCAACGCACGCGACGTGATAACGGACATCGCGTAGTCAACATACGACACACGCATCTCGGTGACGATGTCTTGTCGGATGATGCGACCGTTAACGGTCGCATCATCCGACACATTTTGTTTCTGCTCGTCTTTCTTTGCCATATAAAAATACTAAAATGGAATTGTCGTTTTCTGTGTCGGCTTTGTCGGTACCGTTGAGGTACTGCCAACCGTCACAATTTCAAGATGAGCGGGCGCTTGCGGTTTTTGTCCTGTAAATGCGGAAGCGGCGGCGCTCAAAAATCCCCGCGGTTTTGGCTTGGGGTTTGTCGCTTCAATAAGCGCCGCCTTTTGACCCGCATTAAAATATGCGGATGCGGACTGCTTCGGACCAAGTATGCTTGTGGAAAAAGAAGAAACCGCCCACACAATAAGCAACAACCCGCTGATGCCAAGCGCAACGCCAAACGCAATGCGCTCGCGAATGTGTACCGGCTTTGCTTGTAATGTTTGTATTAGTTTTTTCATATCATATATATAAGTATATATTACACCTGCAATACCATCATAGCACTACTTTGTTCAAGCACCTCTTTCTTTTTCAACGTTACTTTGTTCATATGTGATGCTGATGTTCCCTCCTCCCTGAGAAAATGCTCCAATGCATCGCTTGCACCGGTGCCACTTTTATATAGAGGAATGATAACATGTGGCTCAAGAGAAGTGGCAAGTTCATATGCGTCCTCGGCGCTTAAAACACCATTCCCGGTAATTGGAATAAAAAGCACATCAATATCATTTACCGCCTCGCGCATTTCATGTGGCAATTCTTTGCTAGAAAGCGCCCCGAGATGTACCAATGTCATTCCCTCAAGCTCAACCGCATATATGGTATTAACTGCGGTTTTTTTCTCTCGTGTATTTTCTTGCGCCGATACACCATACATACTTTGTGAAAAATATCCGCGCATGAGTACATTTTTATATTCATACTCACCCGGACCGTCAATGACAAAGGGCTCTTTCCCACCATACGACACCTCGTTGATGCCATTCATATCAGGATGATTTCGCGATACCAGTGCGATATCCGCGCCAAATTTTACCGCCGGCAATGTTGCATTTTTGCTGATGGGATCAAACACCAATGACGTGTCGCCACATGACACTTTGATACACTGTCCACCGTGATAGGTTATGACCATAATAAATATAGTATAGCACATAACACCCTGCATCACATGTGTGCACATGAAGTGGAAAATATAAAGCACAGCCCACCAATCTTGGTGGCGAAACCGTCAAGATGGGTGGGCGGGGTACAAAAGTTATCCCCACCTCCCCTTTCCACGCACTTCTACTCACCAATATGGTGAGGTATACTAAAACACATTAGCAATTAGCAACCGATAATAAAAACAGTAACAAATTATTTTTATATTTATGAAAAAACATCTTACTTCGCGCTCACACACTCGTCGCACAATACTCTTGCAAGTGGCACTTATCATTGGCGTTGCAGTTTCAGCTATTGCACTGCAATCGTATGCGGCAGTAGTGTTCGTACAGCCAACCCAGGCACCACCGAATGGCAACGCCCTCGCCCCGATAAATGTGGGAAGTCATGCGCAAATAAAGCAAGGTGGTCTTGTTCTCAACGCCGGAGGTGCCACAAACGGTCTCATTGTTTCAAAAGGCAATGTCGGCATCGGAACGATGAACCCCACAAGCAAGTTGGATGTAAACGGTCAAATTAACACTAACTCTGTGAATGGATTCACTCAAAATGATGGTTATGATTTTACTCAATTAGCTCAAAATGGTTGGGGTGGTTCCCATGCGATTTTATTTGGTGCCTATAGAAGTCCTTCGCAGGTTAGTGGGGGCTTAAGTACCGTAGGTAATACTAAATATAAACGCAACGTTGGCCCTTACGGTTATGGAGCCGGTTCTGTTATGTATTTTGCCAATGGTGGTGCGATGGATTTCTACATTTCTCCCGCATCAACCGGCACCGGAACAAATGTTAATTGGGGAACTCCGATTATGAGTTTAAATAGGAACGGTAACGTTGGTATCGGAACAGCGAGTCCGAGTACAAAGTTGGATGTGAATGGTAAAATAACATCGTCACAATACTGTATTGGCACAAGTTGTGTTAACAATTGGTCATCGCTCACATCGGGCTTGTGGGCCAAAAGTGGTAACAATATATCAAGTACCAATTCTGGCAATGTCGGCATCGGGACGACGAATCCGGGAGTTGCATTTAATGAGAAATTAACTGTTAATGGGGATATTTATGCAATGGGAAATGAGCTTTATCTTAATTCCGGTGGCAATTATTTATCTGGCGATACGGCGGGGTACCTTAGGACTAATGGGGGATTTTTAGTAAACGGCAACGTCGGCATCGGGACGACGAATCCGACGAGTAAGCTGGATGTACGTGGATTATTGAAGACCGATTATTTAAATGTAGGTAGTACTGAAAATGTAAATAATGTGAATGTGGGTGGTACTGCAGACATAAACAAGAGACTCTTTGTCAGGGAATTACTGCTTGATGATGCTTCTGTTTCTCTTTCCGGATTTAACACTCATAATTCACCGTCACTTGGTATTTACAACTGGGCTGGAGAACTTGAAATTACCTCTTTTACCCCGGGGTTAAATGGTAGCTGGACCAATCAATATACTTTATTGCTTGATAAATATGGTAATCTTCAAGTACCCAACACTGGCTCTGTAACCACGCCAAAACTCTGCCTCAACGGGCAATGTCGCTCCAGTTGGGCGAGTAGCGGTCCTCAGTTAGTTACATTTGCAAACTTCATTAGTACTTACGGTGGGCACACAGCATCGGATCCAGCGACTCGTGCTCTGAAATACTATATTGATATGTCTGGAAATCTGTGGACAGGTCCTGTTAATTTGGGTGGTGGGAAAATGAAGTGGCAGACCAAGAAGTGTAACCTATTACACACAGGAACTTGTCGTTATGCCGACGACTTTTGGCCTTCACAAAGCGGAATTAGTTATGTCATCGGAGGATCCACTGATACCAGAGGGTTTACAATATGGGACAGTCCAACCAAGGTGAAAAATTGCAGTAATAAAATAATATGGCAGGGAGTTTTTCCTATTACAGAATTTGTGTGTGATTGGAATTAATTTATAAATAAAAATAAGATATCAATACTTTATAATTAGTTCTCAATTAATTCCATTAAACATTTACAACTGATTAACTGATATGGACTTCTCGTATGAGGGGTTTACGAAACCCATCATAACTATTACAAAAGAATGAGTGTTCAGGTCTGACTTGAGCGGTGTTGCATAGGTCAGACCTATGCAACACCGGTTTGTAATGAGATTGTTCCCGGTTCAGAGTTTATGCTAAGCAGTGAACCGTACCCCAAAAAGTAGACACGAAATAAAAATGGTGATTTGCATTTAGTCGCATAGTAAATGTTCTCGATACTCCACCGGGGACATCTTTTCTCTGTGCCACTGCTTGCGTACTGTATTGTAATCCATAATATATTCATCCACCGTTTTACGCAACTCCTCGTAGGTCATATTCCTTGTGTTCGGTAACTCGTCTTTCATGTGACCAAAGAACGATTCTGTTGGCGCGTTATCAATACAGTTCCCTTTGCGAGACATGGAGACGTTGAGACCAAGAGCCCTTGCTGTATTGCAGTGCGCTTTGCTTGTATACGTGCTTCCGCAATCAGAATGCATAATCCCTCCAAGGCGGGCTTCAAGTGGCACATGTGTGGCAAAGACATTGAGCGTCGCGAGCACCAGCTCGATGTTTGGTTTGAGTGAAGTTTCGTGAGCAATAATCTCTCCCGTGCAGAAGTCTTTAATGATGGAGAGGTATGCCCATTTGTTGTCGGCAATACGAATGAATGTAATGTCTGTCCCGAATACTCGGAATGGCCACAATGTGTCAAATGCATACTTGCGACTGAGAATATTTTCAGCGATTTCAATTTCACTACTCTCTTTTGGGATATTCTTGTATGGATTTACTGAACGCCGTTTCGACAATAGTCCATATTCCCTCATGACACGTTCGACTCTCTTGTGGTTTACGGGAGATTTTAGCTTGGATATTTGCATCGTAACCTGCCTAGAACCCCAATACCCGAGGTATTTCCCGCTCGTGGTACGAATCAGTTCCACAAGCACTGCATCTTTTCTCTTTTTGTTCATTCGTTGCGGAGTTCTCTTTTTCCACGCATAATATCCGCTTTTATGAACACTTGCGATGTGACAAAGAAGCGCAACGCTGTGGATATTCCGAAGTATTTCTATGAAGCCGTATTTGACCCAGGGCGATATACGAACGGTGGCATTCTTGGTATCCCCCGGGTGAGTGCTAAAAAATCGTTTTCAGCATCAGTGTACTCGCATCTTGCCTTGTAGTACTCAATGATTTCCTTGTCACTCATCTTACTCTCGTCAATCCGTTCTTTTTTCTTCCTGCCGCTACTTCCTTTGTTGCGCCCTCGGTTATCTTCACCAAGAGCACTGACGCCTATCTCCTTAACCTTTTTTCGCCATGCCCCAAGATTCCTTTGAGGAATGTCGCCACCGATGATGGAGATAGTGATACCCTCGGTGATGAAGATATCTTGCGGTCGACGCCCCTTGTCTACATTCTCGGCAACAGCGAATTTCTTAAATGTGGGTGTAAAAGAAACGGTATGGTCTGTGACCTTTGCGATGTGCTTGTTTTTAACGAGGATTGCACGCTCCTCTTGGGTGAATTTGTGACCTTTCATGTTGAGTTAAATTAATACTGATAATCATCCTCTGTTGGTTAATTATACAGTAACCCCCATTTTTATTTCGTGTCTACTTTT
>DRJB01000036.1 GCA_011052355.1 Candidatus Kaiserbacteria bacterium | reverse complement strand
ATGAGGGGTTTACGAAACCCCTCATAATGAAACCCCTCATGAATGCGTGAATGTTTGAAAAAAATATGTCTCATGGTATACTTGCGCATATGAACACCACACATACGGAAGATATGTCGGAAGATATATTACAGCGTCTCGCTCAGGCGGGCGCTCATTTCGCGCAAACAAAGAGCAGGCGTCATCCTTCAATGCGCCAATATATAGTTGGTAGCAAGGAGCGCGTTGATATTGTTGACCTTACCAAAACGCGTGAACAGCTCAATAAGGCAATTTCCGCCATGGAAACATTTGCGCGAGAAGGGAAGACACTTCTGTTTGTCGGCGGGAAAAGAGAGGTTGCAGATATTGTTCGTACGGTTGCAGCGCGCGTGCAGGCACCATATGTTTCCACACGATGGTTGGGGGGTACCCTCACGAACTTCACGGAAATAAAAAAGCGTATTGACCTTCTTGCGAAACTTATTGCAGACAGTGCGTCGGATGAGTTTGAAAAAAAGCACACCAAGCTGGAGCGTATATTTATAGGGAGAGAAATTGAGCGGCTCACTCGTCGTCTTGATGGTTTGGTGGGTCTTTCAAAATTGCCTGATGTATTGGTCGTGGTTGATACTCGTCACGAAGAATTGGCGGTGAGAGAGGCGCGCAGTCTTGGTATTCCGGTTGTCGGTATTCAAAATTCAGATTGTGATATTGCGGATGCAACACACCCGATTGTGGCGAACGATGCATCACGCGCGACCGTTAAGATAATCCTCACCGAATTGGTAAGTGCGTACGAGAAAGAGAGTTCGCGCTCGTAGTTTTATACATTCATACCGGCAGTGTGGATGTATCATATTATTATATATCGTATAATTATACTATATGAGTAACATAGATATTAAAACAGTTAAAGTGTTGCGTGACCGCACCGGCATATCAATTATGCAGTGCAAGAAGGCATTGGAAGAATGTGATGGCGATATTGAAAAGGCGGCGGTGCTTTTGAGAAAGCGTTCCGGAGCCATAGCACAAAAGAAGTCTGGCAGAGAGCTCGGGGCGGGAACCGTAACAAGCTACATACACGACAATGTTATAGGAGCGCTGGTGCATCTTTCATGCGAAACTGATTTTGTGGGAAAAAATGAAGAGTTTATTTTTTTGGCACGAGAGATTGCCATGCAGGTTGCGGCGCTCAATCCGGCATATAGAAGTGTTGAAGAAGTTCCCGAAGAAGTAAAGAGTACGGCGCTATCGGTATTTGAGAAAGAAGTTGAGGGAAAGCCGGAACAAATGCGTGAGAAAATTCTCGCCGGCAAAATGGAGTCTTATTTTAAAGACCAGTCACTTTTGGATCAAGTGTACATAAAAGATGATAAAAAGACAATTCGCACACTTATTGAAGAGTCAACACAGAAATTTGGTGAGCGCATTGAGGTAACCGCTTTTGTGCGCTACAGCGCGCGCGGATAAATCATGTATTATTTTATTGCAGAAGTTGCAAGCATTGTTTTATTCACCGGCTTTATCGCTCTTGTATCATATGAGCAACGTACCGGAAGATTTTTTCTTGTGTCTGCGCGTGCGTCGTTTGATAAGAAAATAGAGAAAGGGTTGTATGTATACCGCCATGTTGACGTACCGGCTTTTCTAAAAGATACGACAGGTATGTTTTTTGGAAATGGATTGCATATTATTGCCAGTATCGCGTTGCGTGCGGTTCGTTTTATTGAGCGACACTTGAGTAATTCGGTACACATGCTTCAGACAAAATTTTCCATGTACAATGCGCCGTCCGGACATCCGGATGTGCCAAGTAAATCGCCGTTTATACAATCAATTTCCGGTTATAAAAAGGAGCTCAAAAAAGAGAAACATCCACCCGAACTTTCTTCGTAGTTTGAACAAGCCCCTCCCGGAAGTGCCATGGCACTTCCGGGAGGGGCTTGTTCGCCCCCACCCTTTGCTATGCAATGGGTGGGGGCTCTCCTTTTCGGGAGCCGGTGGTCGGGCTTGAACCGACGACCTGCTGTTTACAAAACAGCTGCTCTAGCCAACTGAGCTACACCGGCATACTAATCATGTCGCGCACCGTATTTGTAATCACAGCGCGCGCTCGTATCACAGCGCGCGACCGTAATGGAATAATACCATAATATCTATCATATGCATGGAAATCACGACAAGACTGACAAAATAATAAGTAAGTATACATAGGGCGCTCCGGACCGCTTGGCCAAGTCTTACCCTATGTATACTTACTTATTATTTTGTCAGTGTGATTTTAAACCCAAAAGAAAACTATCTATTTTTGTGAACCTGTGCTTGTTGCAGTGCTTGTGGCGAACAAATCTTTGGGAAACTCCTTTTCAAGTCGCGCAAGCGATGTAAAACCATAGAAGCGTTTCCTCTGAATAACAAACGCCGGAAGTGTCGGTTTTATCTTTTTAACTTCTATGAGTGTTTTTAACGCTCCCAAATCAAGATGATAATCAAATGAATACACTCGTATTCGCGGATACGTTTTGCGCATATATGAAAGTGCATAGCCGGCTCTGTCACATGAGGAGCAATCGCCGGTGTTTGAATAAAAATAAAGTACGGTGACCGGCGTGATGTGGCATGTAGTGGACAGTTTTTGTATGAGCAAATAATCGCGTATCTCAAGAAGCGCGTACTCTTTTTTAAGCTCTATTACTTGTTGGTCGCGACTTCCGAGGCGTCCTTCGGCAAAGGCGAGCTTATCGCCAAGCGTGGAGAGTCCGTGAGAAAATACCGTATCGGAAGAAATATCTTGGCACGGGGCGTTTTCCAACAATGCGAATTGTGTTTCCAGGGAAAGCGTGTCGGTTGAGAGTTGTGTTTGCATCGTATTAATCTCAGAGAGTCGTTGTTGATTTATGTAGTGCACGGTATATACAATTGTTCCAACAATAAGTAAAGTAATGCCAAGGGCAATAATAGCGTTTCGTGTGATAGTGTTCATGTCAGTTGATGCATTATCGCCAGGTATGATGAGTGTTCGTAATGGTATCGGCAATCGCTCTCACCAGCCATATGGGTGAAATAATCCAATACAGCAGAATATATGATGCGGTACTTTTGGTAAGTTTTCCCGGTGTGCGAGATATTTGTTTTCCAATTATCATAAAAATTATTGTCATTGACATGAGCACGATGCCAACCAACAAGAGTGTGGTAATTGGAAAATAAAACCAATCAAAAGTATGTGGTGTCAATATATAGGAAAGCGGAATCCCGCGCGATACAATAAACATATGTATCATGTTTGATATAATTTGAAAGACTGAAAATAGAAATAATCCCGCAACGGTAATGATTGAAAAAATTGAAAGTGGCAAGACACCGATTCCAAGCACCCCATAACGCGGATTTCCAATG
Source organism: Candidatus Kaiserbacteria bacterium (assembly GCA_011052355.1). GTDB lineage: Bacteria > Patescibacteriota > Minisyncoccia > Phycocordibacterales > Phycocordibacteraceae > C7867-001. The sequence goes on along the minus strand of DRJB01000036.1, from coordinate 3,707 downwards.
AGCCCTCTGTATTCAAATAACATATTCCTTAAAAAGCCACTTGTCCATCGCATGCGTTGTTTGATGAGTGCGGTGATTGTTGAGGGAGCTTTTGTGTATACGCGCACGCGTGGAGAGTTTTCAATGAGCATGTGTGCTTTTTGCATTCGTAACGCCATCTCCATATCTTCGGTTTGATAGCCGTGAGAGAAATATCCTATTTTTTTAAATACTTCCATACGGTACAAAGAAAATGGCCCCGGTGTTACATAAAGACTGTTCATTGATGAAAGAATATGTCGCATGGTGATACCGAAAATGTACTCCGCGTATTGCATATGCTGAATAAGATTTTTCGGTGCGTGTACTGACATTGCAGATGTTGTTGCCATTACCTCGGGCCTATCAAAAGCGGTAATGGCAAAACCGAGGGCATCGGGCTCTACGAACGAATCGGCGTCAAGGCATCCGATGATGTCGGCATCTTTGGCAATCCGTATCCCGGCATTGAGCGCCGTATGTTTTCCGCCGTTTTCTTTTGTGTGTATGAAAATGCGCGGATGACGCGCGTAGCGTGCCATGACATTGGCGGTGTTATCGGTTGAACCGTCATCCACAAGAATGATAGAGAGATTTTCTTTTGGATATTCCAGCTTCAGGAGCGACTCCGTGGTGCTGGCAATGGTGTTTTCTTCATTAAAACACGGTACGATAATTGCAACTGATGGAGCGGTGTTGGAATTGCGCTCAGTGAGCCGGCGCTTGCGCGCCGGCTCACTGAGAAATGTTACCAACAGAAATGATTCAAAATACAGTGCGATAAAAAATGAAACATACGTAATAGTATTTGGTCCCCACATTGTTATTCATCATAGCAAACATATGTGTTTTTTCATACAAGTAATTTGAGAGTAAGAAATAACCGCCCGTGCTGTTTTCTTTGAGTGAATGATTGAAGTTAAACTTCAATCATTCACTCAAAATAGATGTCATACAGATTTTGAGATTATTGATATAATGGCGTATAGTGAAATGACCAATTGCTTTATTTATGTCTGTCGGAAAACTACATCCCATTACCATTGCAACGCGTGACATAGCGGAAGTTTTTGAGCGTATCGGGTTTACAGTCGCGTCTGGTCCGGAACTTGAAGATGAATGGCATAATTTTGATGCGTTAAATATTCCCGCCACTCACAGCTCGCGCGATATGCAAGATACTTTCTGGACGAAAGAAAGCCCGCCACGCGTATTGCGTACACAAACTTCCTCGGTGCAAATTCGTTATATGGAAGAAAGAATAAAAAATAATATCTTGCCACCATATCGCATCATTGCGCCAGGCAAGGTGTTTAGGAATGAAGCGACAGACGCGACGCACGAAGCGCAATTTTATCAAAACGAAGGGCTTGTGGTCGGTGAAGACATCACAATGGCGCACTTGAAAGGGACGTTGAATATGTTTTTTCGCGAATATCTCGGTCCCGATGCTCGCGTACGATTTCGCCCGAGTTATTTTCCGTTTACCGAACCATCGGTTGAGGTGGATGTGTGGTTTTCCGGTGCGACTGGTGGGAAGGGGAAATGGTTGGAAGTTGTTGGCGCCGGAATGGTACATCCCAACGTGCTTAAAAATGTCGGCATAGACCAAAAGCGATATCGTGGCTTTGCTTTTGGCGGTGGAATTGAGCGCCTGATAATGGTGAAATATAATATTCCCGACATACGATTATTCCATGCCGGTGATGTTCGTTTCGTGCACGGGTTTGAACAAAAAATTATATGAAAGTATCACGTAATTGGTTACAGAATTTTTTTGAGTCACCATTGCCAAGCGGAGAGGTAATTGATAACGAGCTCACTTTCCACTCATTTGAAATAGAAGAGCATGTTGGCGACATGATTGATGTCAACGTGCTTCCAAATCGTGCTGCTGATTGTTTAAGTCATCGCGGTATCGCAAAAGAAATATCGGCTATTCTTGATGTTCCGTTTTCGCATGACCCGCTTCAGCAAGAATTGCCGAAGTGGGGAAAGTCCAATGCACTCACGGTAGACATTGAAGATACGCAGAAATGTTCTCGCTACATTGGTGCATATGTGAAGGGTGTGAAAATTGGACCATCGCCATTGTGGCTCAAAGAAGCGCTTGAGGCTGTTGGGCAACGCTCAATAAACAATGTGGTGGACGCGACCAATTATGTCATGCTCAATATCGGGCAACCACTGCACGCGTTTGATGCGGACAAGCTGGCAAAAAAAGACGGGGTGCATCATGTGCGTGTGCGCACAGCGCACGATGGAGAAGAAATTACCACGCTTACCGGGGAGAAATATTCGCTTCCAAAACATGCACTCCTCATTACGGATGCTGTCGCGGATGTGCCCATAGGTATTGCTGGAATAAAGGGCGGAAATGTGGCACAGATAGACGAAACAACAACATCGCTTGTGGTTGAGGCGGCAAATTTTTATGGACCCTCCATACGGCGCACGGCGCAAAAACTAAATCTGGTTACCGATGCATCGTTGCGTTTTCAAAATAATCCATCGGTACAGCTCGTTGCGTATGGCATGCGCGATGTGCTTGAGCTTATTGTGAAAACCGCCGGTGGCGTGATTGAGGGGGTGACGGATGTGTATGAGGCGCGCCCGGAGGGCGCGCCGGTCTCAATTTCTCTTGAGCACATACGCGATGTTCTGGGTATCGCTCTCTCACACGATACGGTTTCTAATATTTTTAAACGCCTTGATTTGTCTGCGGAAGTACGTGGCGACACCTTTATCGTTACCCCTCCATTTGAGCGCACAGATATCACAATCCCGGAAGACCTCATTGAGGAAGTTGGGCGCATTGCGGGATATGATATTCTTCCGGATGAGCCACTTCCGGAAATAGCAATACAAATGGATAACGAAAGATATCACGGCGTTGAGCGCATCAAAGATTTTCTTGTTGAGCGTGGGTTCACAGAAATCAGCACGCAATCTTTTTCAAAGAAAGGAGATATCGCGCTTGCTAATCCATTTAACAAGACGAAACCAATGTTGCGCACCACACTTATGGAAAATATGGAGGATGCACTCATTCATGCGAAGCAATACGCACCACGCGTATTTGGTCCCAATGCTATCATAAAACTTTTTGAAATTGGCACGATTTTTACAAAAAATGAGGAGCGTGTGTCGCTGGCACTTTCTGAGAAATTGCCGGAGCTTGACGTGCTATTTGAACACCATGTTAATCCACTGCAAAAAGGTAGCATTGTTGAATATAGTCTTTCTACAGACATGCTTATTTCTATCGGAAAAGAATATACACCGAAACAATATGAAAATTCCGGTATGTATAAACCGTTTTCATCGTATCCGTTTGTATTGCGCGACATTGCGGTGTGGACACCGGAGGGTACCACAAGTACGACGATAGAGGAAATTATCCGCTTGCATGCGGGGGAGCTTTTGGTGCGAGCTGACCAATTTGATTCGTTTACAAAAGACACACGCACTTCTTTTGCATTTCGTTTGGTGTTTGAATCGCCGGAGCGTACGCTGACTGATGAGTTGGTGAATACTTACATGGAAAAGATAACCGTTGCCTTAAATGGGGAAAGTGGCTATGAGGTACGTTAGGGTACGTTAGGGTGTAGTGCTATAGGGGGTTTCCTATGAGGGGTTTCGTAAACCCCTCATTCATGAGGGGTTTACGAAACCCCTCATAGCGAACT